>JANOIH010000010.1:0-10763 GCA_031407385.1 Candidatus Altimarinota bacterium
TCTCTCATCTTAAACCAAAGGTAAAACTTCATCGTGGACTCACTAAAGAAAGAAGACTCAGTTTAGCACTGAGTCTTCTTTGGAAGGAGTAAATTGAGATGAAAAACCTACCAACTTTTGTCCATTAAGCCTTTTTTGTTCCCCTACAAGAAGTTCTTCTTCTGCCTTCCACCTTTCCAACACTTCTTGTATAACCAGACGCCTTTGCGGATCCATATTCTCTATAAGGTATGGTGTTCCAAATGCGTTGCATCAGAAGTCAGTAGGACTTGCCGAGAATTGGATACCTTGCCCTCTAAAATACTCATTCAATCGAGAAACTATAGCTCTAACTTTTGGGGATGTTGGTACATACGTTGTCTCTTGTCGATCTACTCGCTTTCCTGCACGATATACATGAACTGTATCTACCGGAGGGACTGAGAGGGTAGGTGGAGATATATTCATATCAGTTACTCCGTCTATCTGAGCTGTGTATATAGGAAAGGTTGTTGGCGTGGTCGTCCCTACATCCTGGTTACCGTCCGTTCGTTCGTGTAGTCTCATAGAGTCAACCTTCGCAAGTATAGCCGAGAGGAGTTGTGCACCTCACTCTCAGAGTGCTGCATAGATATCATACATATTTCTCATGGTGAGATTACGTCCTCATGCTATTGTGACTATGTGAGGAGCTTTTGTTAGATATAGATGGTCTTGCTCGAGCATGGGGATAATCTGGGTACGTATCACCTCAGCGATCTCCGCAGATTCTCAGTATGTCTTTGACCGGCATATATCCGTCAATAGGCGGAAGAACTGATTGGGATCAGTAGAGAAAAATACCCAACCATCGAATGTAGATGGAAGTTGTGGATCTGGGTTCCTAAGCAGCTCACTCTGGAATCTCGTAAAATCCTTCATGCAAGAGAATAATCGAGTATGAAGCGCTGTGAAGATATCTATCTTGATGGGTTGTTCTGGTTTAGGGAGTTTTGTATATTGTATTCTGGGTGATACTGTAGGGACATATCGTACTGTAGGCCTATGTTCTACTATGGTTGGCTTCATAGTCCGACTAAAGTAATTTTCGAAACGTGTAATAAGTTGCTTATCCGCTACAGCATAAGTGTGTTCTCTTTTCTGTTGTTTTTCTCTTGCTCTCTCGTTTCATATTGCAGTCACTTTGGCTGGTATCCTACGAAGTATTGCCATGAGTTCTTGGTGAGACTCCATACTATCTGGATCCATAAGTTGATCCATTCTTGCTTTATTCATTCATTGTGATCTGAGGAGCTTCCTCGCGAATTTATGGTCTTCATTAGGATCTCCTTGGTCGAGTACAACGCGCATATTGAGTTCAGATAATGTAAAATAATACTATTATTATACTAGATTATTTATTTAGTCAATTTTATAACCAGAAAAATCGAAAATCCCTCTATAGATTAGAGGGATTTTCTTAGATTGCTTCCATTCATTGCTCCTTCTTAAGTCTCTCAAGCTTCAGCATCAGTTCTCATGCGTTACCATATTTCATACGTGCATCCATCTCTCGTTTCCATGAACCAATATGACCACCATGGTAAAGGAGTGAATCGTATTGGACAAAGAAGTCAATCGGATAATCTCCCTTATGATCGATGAGTTTCTGGAGGATCTCTCCCATCATCGGAAGCGAAAATTTCCCAAAAGTATAAGGAAAAAATTCCGATACATCGCACTCTGGAACATCACGTTCATAGTTCAATGCCATGACAGTAGCATCCATCTTATCGAGATTGAATAAAATCTCATTTTCTAGATTTTTATCTCGCATACTCAGATACATCTTGAGTGGAAGATCATCATTAAAAAGACGAGCATACTCAAGTACTGCTTCATATTCGATACGGTCTTGTTCTTCTTTTGTTTTTTGTCATGGCGTAAGATCTGGATGGTTGCCCCACTCCTGAAAATCATGGAAGAATGCTTTCTGTATTATACGCATACGACTATCCATATTCTCCCATATCTTCGCTAGTTCATCGGGGGGATTCTCTCGACGCATGAGATGCCACTTTATGAGTCCATCTACAACTTTCCATGCTGCAATAGCAACCTTGAGCATGTGTGCACCAACAGTTTCCCGATATTCTTTCGGGATTTTTCTTGACTCATATGTCCATCATGTACGTGGTTTATCTAGGATTCTAGCTGTTTCCTGTCTATAGTGATCACTACGATGCACATGACTTGCAAGGTTACCTAGTGTCATCGTATCGCCATCTATCCCTCCAATAGGAAGGAAAAATAGGTCTCGTGGAACAAATGTCTGAGCCTTTATGATGGATGTGTGTTGTTCAAGTGACATAGATGTAATAATATATATTTATTTTAATTGTCAATACTTTATAAGGAAAAATAAAAATCCCACCAGATAATGATGGGATTCACAAAAAATAAAAAAGAAAATGAGGGTGGGAGATAAAAAATAGTAATGATCTATCCTCCATAATATTCTTGAATTCTTTTATCCCAATTCTCTTCTTTGGAATCTTGGAATCAATGTTTCAAGAATTTCGTATACTTAGTGTAGCACTTCATACATCATGCTACATCATTATTTTGAAAGTAGTTGAGTATATCTGTGTTAAATTCAGTAGTATGATATCATTTTTTCACATAGATTTTAAAATCTTTCGTAGTATTCTGATATAGTCATCATCTATTACGAATCACTTGGTGTAATGGGTCGTTTACAGAAATAGTTTTATAGTGCATAAATCCATTATTTTCCATATGACTATCCATACCTCAATCTACAGTGACCTCATCGATAATTACCTGTTCATATGAATCAACTAATATACCCCTTAATCGATCAAGTCATATCTTAGCTTGAATTTTTCCGAGTATGAAGAAGAGAAATCTGACGCGTTTCTCTGAATAATTGCGTTTACCACTATCATCTAATAGTTGAGTCAATTTATATTCATATAATGAATCACTCTTTCTTACTGTATCTATATCAAAAGGTTGAAATCTCTTTTCTGAAGTATTATAGATGATATTATGTCCCACGATTGGATCAAAATCTGTGATAGTGAGTGACTCTGATAATATATCATCGATTATGTGCCATACTTCTTCACAGAATTGAAGGAATAGAGTATCGTCTTCTATAAAATCCTCAAATTTTATTGTATCCATATCTGCGGCATGTACTGTCTGTTTTTCTTCATATCCATGAATTCGTTCTATTATATAAATGCTATCCCGTCCATTATGATCACCTTTTCGAGGATTTTGGAAATATCCATACAATTTCGGGAAATGTTTACGGATAGGTGCGTGTTCTCTATATATTTTTCCGAATCTATCACCAGATGGTCGTACTACTATCTCATACTGATTATTATCAACATCGGATATATCTATTATTCATACTGGTTGCTGTTTTCATGGTGATCTTTTGATTTGTTTCCATATATTATCTCATATTACCCCCTCTGCTACCTCCCTCAAATCATGTGTATCGAGGATTCCATGAACAACATTCTCAAGATGAGAATGTTTTCATGTTGATTCATATATAAGGTTTTCTGATGTATATACTGGTGTTAGCATGATGTTAATTGTAACATATCTACCCTTAGAATGCAAAATTCCCCTACTCTTTCGAATAGGGGAATTTTTAGGAACCATTACTTCGTCTCTTCTACCTCCGCTTCCACTGATCCATCGTCATTCTTTTTTTCTTCTGTTGGAGTAGCAGCTGGATCTCCTGCGTGAGCATAGATCGCTTGTCCGATCTTCATCATGACATCTGAGAGAGCCTTGGTAGCTGATTCGATTTCATCCTTGCTTGCGTCCGCTTTTGCAAGTGTAGTCTTGAGTACTTCGAGTTTCACTTTTGCATCTTCTCCATCGGCTGCCTCATACTTGTCCTTGCTCTCATCGAGCGTCTTCTCAGACTGGTAGACCATAGAATCGGCATGATTGCGAGCCTCGATCGCTTCTTTCTTTTTCTTGTCGATTTCGCGATTAGCCTCAGCTTCTTTGATCAGCTTCTCGACCTCAGCGTCTGACATACCAGTCGATCCCTGTACGGTGATCTTCTGTTCTTTGCCAGTTCCCTTGTCCTTCGCTGTGACATGGAGGATACCAGATGCATCGATGTCGAGTGTCACCTCGATCTGAGGAACACCGCGAGGAGCTCCGGCAATACCTGATAGGATGAACCTACCAAGTGACTTGTTGTCACCTGCCATCTCACGCTCCCCCTGGAGGATGTGGATCTCGACTGAGTCCTGATTGTCCGCTGCTGTCGAGTAGACCTGAGACTTGCTACTTGGGATCGTCGTATTGCGTTCGACCATGCGAGTCATGACACCACCGAGAGTCTCGATACCAAGAGAGAGTGGAGTCACATCGAGGAGGAGGACATCCTTCACATCACCTTGGATGATACCAGCCTGGATCGCCGCTCCGAGTGCGACGGCCTCATCTGGATTGACGGTTTCGTTTGGCTTTTTCGCGAAGAACTGCTCGACCTTGGCCTTCACCATCGGGACACGAGTCGACCCTCCGACGAGGATGACCTCGTGGATCTGAGATGGCTGGAGTCCTGCGTCGGCCATCACTTTGCGACATGGCTCGATAGACCGCTCGACGAGATCTGCGATGAGCTCTTCGAACTTCGCTCTGGTGAGCGTGATATTCATATTGCTTGGCACTCCGTCGTTCATCGCGATGAATGGTTCATTGATCTCTGTAGATGTCGCTGATGAGAGCTCGATCTTCGCCTTCTCAGCTGCAGATCTGACACGTTGGATCGCCATAGCATCCTTGCGGAGATCGATTCCAGTATCACGCTGGAACTCGGCCATCACATACTCGAATATCGCCTGATCGAAGTCATCTCCTCCGAGGTGAGTATCACCGTTAGTTGCGAGCACCTCAAATGTTCCCTCAGAACCGATTTCCAATATAGAAATATCGAATGTACCTCCACCGAAGTCATAGACGGCTACTTTTTGATCTTTGTTCTTATCGACACCGTAGGCGAGTGCGGCCGCAGTTGGCTCGTTCACGATACGCTTGACATCCAGTCCTGCGATCTTACCCGCATTGATGGTTGCCTGACGTTCTGAATCGTTAAAATATGCTGGAACGGTGATGACGGCTTCAGTTACCTTCTGTCCGAGGAATTTCTCGGCATCTTCCTTGAGCTTCATGAGGACTTTTGCTGAGATCTCCTCAGGTCGGACACCCTTGCCGTCCCACTCGATGAGACATCCTCCATCTGGACCTTCAGTGACTTTGAACGAGATATTCTTGAGCTCTTCGGTCACCTCTGAGAACTTGCGTCCGATGAATCGCTTCGCAGATGAGATCGTGTTGGCTGGGTTCGTGACCGCTTGGCGACGAGCTGGCATACCGACGATGGTCTCACCCTTCTTGAGTGCGACGACCGATGGGGTCGTGCGTCCACCTTCGCTATTTGGGATTACTTTGGCTTGTCCACCTTCCATGAAGGCGACACATGAGTTGGTTGTACCGAGATCGATACCGATGATTTTTCACATATATTGTAGAATTAGTAGATATTTTTTCCGTGATGGAATGGGGACATTTTATCTCACTTTAAGAATAAGTCAAAACTTTTTTAGCACTTTTTATGTTTGAGTGCTAATTATAATTTTATAAATAAAAACTTGAAAAAGGGAAATAAAGGATATACTTCAGATATGAACTCATGAAATAAAACAGGAGAGGAAAATATTGTCTCTAAATCTATGGAGGCAGCCTCATCAGAAGCAAATAATCTTCAAAAACGAGCCAACACACTAGCTGGTAAACTCATCTTCATGACTCCGATTTCTGGTGCTCCAGATGGATTCTCATGGATGGATCGTCATCTAACATCAGAGTCTAGTTTGCCTACAAAACCACGGATTATTATCAAATCTGCTGAAAAGATCGTTGCATGGATACATTTCTCAAAAGCACTCGACAATAACTTGGAGATCGAGCATGTCTCTTCTGCCTTGAGTATTGTTGGACTGCAAGGATTGATCACGACATTCTGAAGATATCACGAGCACAATATTTCACTTGATACAAATAAGGCACTTAATATCATGAAATATCTACATGCTATACTTTCAGATTTTGATCTATCATACTGACGACTAAAAACTGATGACTAAATTCTTTCCTTTCTTATAATGCCTCTCACTTCTCTCATCGCATCCTCTCCACTCACCCTTCTCTACTTCTATCCGAAGGACGATACCCCCAGGCTGCACACTCGAGGCAACTGACTTCACACGACTCGTACCGGATTTTGCGGAGCTCGGGATCCAGATAGTTGGGGTGTCCAAGGACTCAGAAGTCTCTCATGCGAAGTTCTGCAACAAGCATGATCTCGGCATACAGCTGATATCTGATGAGTCGTGAGAGCTCCACGAACAATATGGCGTGATCGGTGAGAAGAAGAACTATGGCAAGGTGTATATCGGTGTGATTCGTTCCACTTTTCTCCTCGATAACACATGAAAAATCCTCCACGAATGGAGGAATGTGAAGGCGACGGGACATGCAGAGAAGGTGCTGAGGGAGGTGAGAGATATCATATAATACCAATCTCTTCTCCTACTTCTGATGAGAGAGTATCTCTCGGAAGAATATCAGATCCTGATGGGTCTGCTTGGTACATGGGATATGATCGAGCTCATCGAATCATACCCAACGAGCCCCTGCTCACTCCATCACTTCGATATCTGCGAGATCGAGTGGAAGTGTGCTATAGAAACACGCCCTGATAACTCAATTCGGGAGGATGATCTCTGTTAAGGGTGAGAGCTGCTTAGGTGAGATGAGGAGTCCGAGTTCTTCTTCCCACTCACGAGAACAACACTGTCGTGCTGTCTCACCATTCTCCGCTGTCCCTCAGAAGAATGCATACTTCCCAGGATTGTATACAGTATTGTGATCGCGCAAGTGGAGGAGTACTTTTTTACGGAATGGATGATAGATAAACCCTCCCGCCCAGAGTGTAGATGTACGAATTGGATGCATGGGCAGGATTATATGAGAACTCCTGCGAAAGCAAGTACAATCTCCACGAATGGAGGAATGTGAAGGCGACGGGACACGGGGAAAAGGTTCTACGGAAGGTGAAGAAATTATTCAAATAACTTACGATTGGATGTTATTTCTGGGTATGCGAGCATAGTAGTATAGGCTTGGTATAATTTTTTATTAATATCATTAATATAGGCTTCTTCAGAGTTTTCTACTCGGTAATCACTAATATTTGCATAGAGTTCTGGATTTTCTTTTTGGAATCTACTCAGCAAATATGATCTAGGCAATCACTGATCAGTAATATTTATCACTCTCTGCAGTATTCATCTTGTCCTCCCTAGTAAGCCTCATGTATTACAAGGAGTGATGAGAAAAAACTGATGGAATTCCTCCCTCAGTCCAAGAAGATTAAATTCATCAAAAGTGAATTGTTCTTTTGTATCACGAAGATGTGAGACTATTGTCATTAGAGTCTGATGGTCATCTCGGATAGTAGCTTTATCTTTGAGATCAAACATTCACCTGAGGTTCATGATTCCCTCTAGTATTTCCGCATTCACATCTCCCATTCAGGAGAAGTCTTTTGCGATGATGGGAAGATATGATGATGTTGCGTTGGTTTGTAGCATATATATTGTAGATCCTATCTCTTATTCTATTTTTTGTCAAAAATAACTCATTCTCTAGAACTATCCAGTTGAAAAAAAGTGAAAAATCGCTATACTTACCCACTATGTTCAAACTCAATTCTCCGTACAAGCCGACAGGCGACCAGCCGAAGGCGATCGCGACACTCGAAGCCTCGATCCAGGCAGGCAATAGATTCCAGACGCTCCTTGGTGTGACGGGTTCTGGGAAGACCTTTACCATGGCCAATATCATCGCCGATCTCCAGCGACCAGCGCTCATCATGGCGCACAACAAGACCCTCGCGGCGCAGCTTGCTCAGGAGTTCAAGGAGTTCTTCCCTGAGAACGCTATCCACTACTTCGTGAGTTACTATGACTATTATCAGCCAGAGGCCTTCGTCGTGAAGACGGGTGCATATATCGAGAAGGAAGCCACGATCAACGAAGAGATCGACCGACTCCGTCATGCGGCGACTGAGTCACTTCTGACTCGCAAGGATGTCATCATCATAGCATCGGTATCGTGTATCTATGGTATAGGTGAAGTCGATCAGTATGAGGCACAGTGTCTGCGGTTCGAGAGTGGGAAGGACTATATCATAGAGAATCTGATCCGTGAGCTCGTCATGGTGCAGTTCACTCGCTCCACTGGCGACTGGAAGCCCGGGATGTTCCTCGTGAAGGGCGATATGCTCGAGGTATGGCCGTCTTCGAGTGAGTCGATCATCAGACTCGAGTTCTTCGGAGATACGCTCGATCGTATCACACGGATCGAACACCTCACACACCACCTTATCGAGGAGCTGGAGCATATCACGATATTCCCGGCCAAGCATTTTGTCACGGAGAAGTGAGTCATCGAGTCCGTGATCCCGAAGATCAAACACGAGATGGAGGAACAAGTTGCCTACTTCACATCGGTCGGCAAGCTCGTAGAGGCTGAGCGGATCAAGATGCGAGTCGAGTACGATCTGGAGATGCTCACAGAGACTGGATACGTGAACGGTGTCGAGAACTACAGTATGTACCTCGGGAACCGCAACGTGGGAGAACCTCCAGCAACGCTGATGGAGTTCTTTCCTGAGGGGTTTCTGACTTTTATCGATGAGTCGCATATCACGATCCCACAGGTTGGCGGTATGTACGCGGGAGATCGAGCGCGCAAAGAGAACCTCGTGAACTATGGATTCCGCCTGCCGTCTGCTATGGAGAACCGTCCACTGCGGTTCCCAGAGTTCGAGGAAAAGATCGGGCAGACCGTATTCGTCTCTGCCACTCCATCGAAGTACGAAGCCGAGCACCAACAAGTCGTCGCTGAGCAAGTGATCCGTCCGACGGGACTACTCGACCCCGAGATCACGATCGAGGATATGGAGTTCATGGTGGACTCACTCATGAAGAATATACACGCTGCGGTCGGCAGATGAGAACGTGCACTCATCACGACCATCACCAAGAAGTCATCCGAAGATCTCGCGAACTACCTCGCCGAGAACGGGATCAAGGTACGCTATCTCCATAGTGAGATCGAGACTATAGAGCGACTCGAGATACTGCGTGACTACCGCCTCGGTGAGATCGATGTGATCGTGGGGGTGAACCTCCTCCGAGAAGGGCTCGACCTCCCAGAGACCAGCTTCATCGCGATACTCGATGCGGAGAAAATAGGATTCCTCAGATCCAAGACATCACTCCTCCAGATCATCGGTCGTGCTGCCCGCAATGTGAACGGATACGTCATCATGTATTCACACAACTGCAAGCAGTCGATCGCGATGGTCGATGCGATAGATGAGACCAATCGTCGCCGTGATGTCCAGATCGCGTACAATACTGAGCACGGGATCACTCCAACCACGATCATATCTTCGATCAAGGAGGTCGGTATATCGAAGAAGAAGACAGAGATATTCGCTGGAGGCGAGATGACCAAGGAAAAGGTCGAGACTTATATAAAAAGACTTGAGTTGGAGATGGATGTATCCGCTGCGAACCTCGACTTCGAACGCGCGGCAGAGATACGAGATGAGCTACTGAGTGTGAGGAAAAAGAAGTAGAAAAAATCTCCGATAATTCGGAGATTTTTTATTAGGCTGCTTCTTGTGCTTGCTCAGAGTTTGCTGATCTGTTATTTAGCATTGCACGAAGTGCTTGTTGAATATCAACTGGTGTATTAGAATCTTCTACAAGCCATGAACCTCCAGTATATTTTATAGGATTATCTTTGATTGATATATCAGCTCGCGTCAGAGTGCCACCGACATTCATAAAGTATACACTTTGATCTCATAACCCATTCGGATTCGTAACGACTCCAACAATGTATTGAGAAACTTGTCAAATTTTTGCTACGAGTTCCTGAGCCTTTGCTAGATCTCCATGAACGATATAATTGGCACCAACTTCTTTTGCTACATTAACCATATAATTATATGGGTCTTCCCCAGTTGACGGTATTTACTTACCTAATATACTGGCTCTATGGAGACGAAAAACCTGTATCGAAAAAAATCCCGAATTTGAAACAAGAAAACAAGAGAGATTATCAAGTATTTTTCTCTGGATTTACCCTCTTCAAAAACCCATGAAATTATTGGTTTAAATCCAAAAACAATAGATGATTGGTATCTCTATATTCGTAAATGTATATTCGAGAACCAAGAGGCAGAGAAAGCAGAAGTTTGGTCTGGTACTCTGGAAATAGATGAGAGTTATTTCTGACCTACCAGAGTCAGATGAAAGAGATGAAGATGAGCTGGAATGAAGACAATAGTATTTGGACTGCTCAAACGAAATGGAAAAGTATATACAGAGATAGTGCCTGATGTAAAGGCAAAGACCCTTATTCCAATTATTACTTGAAAGACTACCATAGAAGATAGCGAGATTAATAGTGATGGTTGGCCAGCCTATGATGGACTCGTAAATATCGGATATGAAAAACGGGTAAATAGAAAAAATAGTGTGCTACTTTTGGTTCCTAAAAGTGATCCAAAGTGCTATAAATGACTCTAATCTCTTTGGACTGAGTCACTTATGTTCTTTGATTCATTCTTCTGCAAATACTCAGAAATATCACTCTAA
>JANOIH010000011.1:0-1746 GCA_031407385.1 Candidatus Altimarinota bacterium
TTAGAGTGATATTTCTGAGTATTTGCAGAAGAATGAATCAAAGAACATAAGTGACTCAGTCCAAAGAGATTAGAGTCATTTATAGCACTTTGGATCACTTTTAGGAACCAAAAGTAGCACACTATTTTTTCTATTTACCCGAGTTTTTTATAATATAACCGTATATTACTCTCTCTCTCTATGTATTGTCAAATTTATTTTTTAGTTTTTTATATTTTCTTCTGTTTATTTGTATTTCCAATTCCAAATCCAAGTAGATCTCCTGCGGGAGATCTAAAAAAACTTTCTTAAGATATCTTTCATGAATGGCGGTTTTCCCTTGCTTTCATCCCCTCTTTCCCTATAATTTCCCCACTTAGACTCTTATTTTAGCCTTAGTCTGCCTTATGCTCACTCGCACACTCCCCTCTCCAGAACCAGAAATCATAGAAAACACTGAATCTCCAGAATTCATCGAACAACAGGTCGATGAGCGGGGATTTTATCTCTATGAATGGATATCTCCTGACGAGCTCCGCATGAGTGTCCAGGCGGACTACCTCTCCATCATCAGATCCGCCAGTATGCCACTTGCGATCATCACCCTGATAGCTGGATTCATCTGACTCGGTGCATGAGTCGTGTGAGTTATACTCGCAGTCCTCTGAGTACTCGGTATATTTTATACTATGGTGCTCGTGATCCTGATAGCGAAGATGCTCCGCAAGTCATATCTCTATACCCGTGGGGGTAATGTCGTCGTCACAGATCATCACTATGTATCGAACGGTGAGGTCGTCGAGAGATCTGACTTCGCAGCGCAAAAAGAAGCATTCTCCGAACTCGAGAAAACCTTCCGTGAACCACTCCTCGAGCCATCAGGACTCGCCGAGCATGTCGCCATGGAGAAGGACAACCTCATGGAACAGATGAAAAATATCGCATCAGGATGAGGCAAGCTCGTCCAGAATCTCGGCAGGTCTCGCGACGCTGCGGGGATAGTCATGGTACTCATGATCGCAGGTGTTCTCTATGGTGGGATGATGGCACTCGTGTACTTTCTCGGAGTATTTTTTGTCTCTATCATGGCTCGAGTGTTCTCATGGATAGCACATCGTGCACTCCTCGCCGTGAACAACACAGAGCACGAGATCCAGACACTATTCCAGGGTATCACCAGAGCCTCTATCGCTCTGAAGAGTGGACAGAAGCAGTCAATCTCTCTCCTCACGGATGCTGGGCGTGGCGAGTGGACAGACAATCTCTCATCCAAGATCAGAGACTCATTCGAGGTGATATCTGAGATGGCAGGTACGGCGACTGATCAGAGTGTAGAGCTTCGCAAAACTCTAGAGAATTCCAAATACGCAGATATATTCAACTTCGTGAAGTATGGGAACTGGATCCAATGACAGATCCTCTCCCCGATCGAGGAGATTCTTTTGCTTCTCACAAAGAATCATGATACCATAACTCGTACGATAGCATCACTCGATACACAGATCGCACTCATGACTGATCCATCCCTCCAGAAGCCACTCATCTTGCAGAAAAAACGATTCGAGATGCAGATGGAGAGTATCACTCCGATGATCGAGATGCTCAAAGGGTACAAGGAAAAATTAACAAGTAACTATCCACCCCCAAAGGGGGTGGCTTTAGCAAAAAGACCCTAGAAGGGTCTACGACTATTGAGATGGAGAGGACAGAAGAAGTAAGTATGGTTTGTTAGAAGTTGAGATCTGTTTGGTTTCAATCGGATAGTTT
>JANOIH010000012.1:0-2593 GCA_031407385.1 Candidatus Altimarinota bacterium
TAAACTATCCGATTGAAACCAAACAGATCTCAACTTCTAACAAACCATACTTACTTCTTCTGTCCTCTCCATCTCAATAGTCGTAGACCCTTCTAGGGTCTTTTTGCTAAAGCCACCCCCTTTGGGGGTGGATAGTTACTAGCAGTAGCCATGCTCTTCTCTCTGTATCTTCAAATAATGATAGAAAATAATCAGGTAACAATATTTGTCATTTGTCAGAGACAAGAAGGCTTTCAGCATTCTTTAGTGGCTTATTCGAGATATTCTTTAATGGTCATGTAAATGTAGCAACATGATGTCTCTTTTCTCCATTATCTAAACCTGCATCTAAAAATATAAGTGCAGGATTTCCTATTCTTGAATTACCAACTACACTAGAGTTGCCTTCTGAAAGTATTCAGGCTAGCTTATTTGTAGAAAAATGAAGTTGCATATTAGCTAACGATTCATGTGGAATCTGTATCTTACCATCTCTATTCGCAACCAAAACAAGTCATGAACCATTGGCCATAATTATAATTTTAATGAATATATTTTTATATTAGTCAACTCCTTGCTTTTTGCAAGTTTTTTTATAAGATGCTCGGCAATTCTAATATATCCAGTTTATGTTCGCTTTTTCTGCTATCAATCTCGGTTGCTCCAAAAATATGGTCGATCTCGAATTCGCCATCGGTGAGATACTCAAATACTCGGATCGTGCTCCGATAGAGTATATCGAGGATCCTGAGTCTCGTGAGGCGGACTATGTCCTCATCAATACGTGTGGATTCCTCTCGTCGGCTCGTCAAGAGAGTGAGGAGACTCTCTCATACTATGACTCACTGGGGAAGAAGCTCATCCTCATGGGGTGTTATGTGAGTGTGAAGGATGATGCCTTCCTAGCGGGACTGAAGAATCTCACTTCGATCGTACCATTTATGTCGTACTCGGTCATCGAGGAACTCGTACTCGGCAAAAAATCCAAGTTCAACCTAGGAGCCATCGTGAAGGCAAAACAGGCACACAAGCAGTCCAAAGAGAAAACCCTCTCGAACTATCTTGCCTCGATCACTGCACCAGGCAAGGGGAAGAAGGCATTCGTCTGGAGAGGAGATGAGGTACGAGCGTATATGCATGCTCCATTCGGATACGAGTATCTGAAGGTGGCAGAGGGATGTGACAACAATTGTACATTCTGTATCATACCGACGATCCGTGGACGCCAGACATCTCGACCGATCGAGAGTATCGTGGCAGAGGTCAAGGTGATGCTCGAGCAAGGCATCCAGGAGATCCAGATCATATCACAGGATACGACCCGATATGGGACGGATATCTACGAGGGTCCTCGCCTCATCGAGATGCTCCAGGCGATCGACGAGACGATCACAGCATCAGGAAAAAATGCCAAATATCGAGTCTACTATCTCTACCCAGATATCCTCACACTCGACCACCTGTCGAAGCTCCAGGAACTCAAGCACTTCCTACCATACTTCGATATACCATTCCAGCATGCGAGTGAGAATATCCTGAAGCTCATGGGTCGCCACTATGATAGAGGTCATATCGATAGTTTTATCGAGTATATCCGCGCTCACTTCCCTGATTCTTTTATCCGTACAGCTTTTATCATCGGATTCCCTGGTGAGACTGATGCTGACTTCCAGATACTCATGGACTTCGTAGAGAAGTACCGATTCGAGTCAGTCGGTATATTCCAGTACCACGATGAACCACTTGCTGCCAGTAGCAAGCTCCCGAACAAGGTGGATGAAAACATAGCAAAAAGTCGTATCAATACGATCAATCCACTCCTAGAAGAGATCCTCGATGAGAAGCTCGATGCGAGAAAATGAAAGAAACAGCATGGATACGTCATGGATATCAAGTGACAATCCGTCATCATCCGCCCAGAACTCGCAGCTCCAGAGGTAGATGACTATGATGAGGTACCAATGAGTGATATCGTCACACAGGACATCGGAATCGGTACCCATGTAGAGTATACTCTCGGTGCAACAGGAACTCGCGAGAGCAACACAGAGAAGAACCAGTTCTCACACTAACAAAAAATACTCTCATTATCTGAGAGTATTTTTGTATATTATAGATTCGTTATATGATCTTCTTTATGACTCTTGAGGAGTCTTTCCACGCTTAGTCTATATTTTCCAGTTTGCTCTACTATCTCTAGCATTGCATATTTTAGTCCTTGTACATTCACTTCACTTCTATTGAAGAATAGAATATGATTATTCTTTTCTCCTGACCTCACTATATTATGGAGTACATTATAGTATATATCGAACATATCACCTCGCCCTTCCAGGAAGGCTAACTCTCCAGGAGAATAATCAATCTCAACCATAGTTGTAGTGATAAGTGTGGGTAAATAGAAAAAATAGTGTGCTACTTTTGGTTCCTAAAAGTGATCCAAAGTGCTATAAATGACTCTAATCTCTTTGGGCTGAGTCACTTATGTTCTTTGATTCATTCTTCTGCAAATACTCAGAAATATCACTCTAACTGATTGCTCGATCGAGCAATATCTGGGATATTCAGTTGATGGAACTGGAACATATCTGAGAGAGCGTTGTCTATATGAGCA
>JANOIH010000002.1:0-28563 GCA_031407385.1 Candidatus Altimarinota bacterium
ATATTTCTGAGTATTTGCAGAAGAATGAATCAAAGAACATAAGTGACTCAGTCCAAAGAGATTAGAGTCATTTATAGCACTTTGGATCACTTTTAGGAACCAAAAGTAGCACACTATTTTTTCTATTTACCCCTTTTTCTTGTAATTATGAGAAAGAAATGATCAAGTTCTCATAAGATGAGCTTGAAAGGGATCCCTACGAGATGATAAAATAGAGACTGTTAATAGTATCTAAATTGGTTTGACTTCTATGCTCATTTCTATACTATAGTCTCATACAACAGCGATCGAGCGGCCAACACCCGCGATGCTAGAGAAAGAAAAGCGAAAGCCTACTAGAATCTCTCGGATATCTCCGTCATCAGACACAATCAAGTACGAGCCTCGGTGGCACCTTTCTCCTCAAAAAGAACCGAAGCACATGAAATTTTATTTTGTGTGTTTTTTTATTTTTATGCTTGTTTTTCAAAAAGAAGTTGATATACCCTGAAACACGGTTTCCATAATGAGAGCATCTGAATTTGATGCTGAGAGTTTAAGTCATTTATTTGCTCGTGTGGTTTGAGGTTCTAAAGATTATAATGAAACTGAAAAGAATACTTCAATCGCTAAGAGGACTAAAGATTATTTTTTAGAAAGAACAAGGCACAATGACTGGATACTTTTAGTTGTTAAACTAAATTGAAGAATTATCTGATATATAGAATGAAATGTAGAAAAATTGACCAATTTACATTCTCGTTGGATGGTAATAGATCCAGAGTTTCAACGGGAATGAATTTGAAGACAATTAAAATGAGAACTTGAAGAATATTGAAGAATAATGGAGCTGACATGCATATTTTCTCATGTAAAAGCATCAAATATTCCGTCAATAAAACTAAACGAAGCTTTGTGATATACTTGAAATCAAGTTGATTGAATTATTACTTTTAATAAACCCCTAATATTCTAGTTTCTTAACCATTATTACCTATGCACCGAACACATACCGCTGGCGAACTCACTGCATCTCATATCGGACAGACTGTCACTCTCTCAGGATGGGTGGCCAATCGTCGTGACCATGGAGGACTCATATTCATCGATCTCCGTGATCGCTATGGGATCACTCAGACCGTCTACGATCCTACAGAAAATGCTGCCGCTCATGCTGTAGCTGATACCTTCCGTTCTGAATATGTAGTCAAACTGACTGGAACTGTCAGAGCTCGTCCAGAAGGACAGACGAACTCCAAGATCTCAACTGGTGAGATCGAGGTGATCATCACGACCGCTGAGGTACTCTCTCGATCCGAGGTTCCACCGTTCGAGATCAACGAACATACGGGAGCGAGCGAGGAGATCCGACTCAAGTATCGCTATCTCGATATGCGTCGCAAGAGTATATTCGACAAGATCGCGTTCCGAGCAGAGATGAATCAGTTCACTCGCAACTGGTTCACGGCAAGTGGATTCATGGAGGTACAGACTCCGATCTTCACCGTGTCATCTCCAGAAGGAGCTCGTGACTACCTCATCCCATCTCGTCTGCATCCAGGCAAGTTCTACGCACTGCCTCAGGCTCCACAGCAATACAAGCAACTCCTCATGGTCGGAGGCGTGGACAAGTACTTCCAGGTGGCTCCATGTTTCCGTGATGAGGATCCTCGTGCCGATCGTCACTCGTGTGAGTTCTACCAGATAGACTGTGAGATGAGCTTCGTCGATCAGGAAGATGTGTTCGCGGTTGCTGAGTCTTTTGCGAAAGATCTCATCAACACGATCACACCGAAAAAACTCGTCAAAATGGGAGCAGGGGAGACATTCCAGAGATTCACCCACAAGGAAGCTGTCGATCTCTATGGTTCAGATAAGCCAGATATCAGGTTTGATATGCACTTCGAGGATTTTACTGCTGAGTTCGCAGATTCTGGATTTTCACTCTTTGCTCGGACAGTCGCAGAAGGTGGTATCGTGAAAGCGATGAAGCTCGAAGGCAAGACTCTCTCTCGAAGTGAGATCGACTCACTCACCGAAGTAGCGAAGTCACTCGGAGCAGGCGGACTCGCGTATATCATCTATGAGGCAGACGGTCCGAAATCTCCGATCCTGAAGTTCTTCACTGGGAATGAGCTCGAGGCACTATCGCAAAAACTCGCTCCAAAGGTGGGAGACATGATATTCTTCGGTGCGGGTGAATACAAGACGACTTGCAAGGTGCTCGGAGGAGTCCGTCTCGCGTGTCGAGATCGATTCGCACTCGTGAACAAGGATGAGATCGCATTCGCGTGGGTGACGGACTTCCCGATGTACGAACTCAAGGATGATGGATCATACGACTTCGAACACAATCCATTCTCGATGCCTCATGGTGGATTATCTGCTTTTGAATGAAATCCTGATCCACTCTCGATCTACGGATGTCAGTACGATCTGGCGTGCAACGGATACGAGGTCCTCTCAGGGTCTATCCGCAATCACAATATCGAGTCTCTCGTGAAGGCTTTTAACATAGTAGGTAAGGGAGAACAAGAGGTGAAGGACAAGTTCGGAGCGATGTACACGGCGTTCCAGTATGGTGTGCCTCCACATGGTGGATTCGCATTTGGATTTGATCGACTCCTCATGATCATCCGTGATGAGGACAATATCCGTGAGATCTACGCCTTCCCGAAGTCAGGTAAGGCCGAAGATGCGATGATGAATGCTCCAGCAGAGGTAGATGAGATCCAACTCAGAGATCTGCATATCAAGGTGAGGGAGAGTAATAAATAGAAAGATATGACTACAAAATATCAACATATTATTCCAGCTTGATATATTGCATGATTCTCAAAAGAGAAAGCCACTCCTTTAAGAGATTCTCTAATTTTTTATTATGATATTCGGGCAAATAAAGTTATTCACAATAAGGCATCAAATATTTTATGAGAAGAGTGGTATTTTGAGATTGATTATAAATATTTTTTAATTGATAAATCAGTGATCGATGAAATTAATTTAACCAATATTGTTGAAAAAGAAATTCAATGAATAGAAAATTCATTCCTTGAGATTGTTGATAAAATACAAGAAGGATGGTCCAGTATCTCCATGGAAGATAAAAATATTGTTATTCATTATGCACTTCATGTGCATATGCGAACTAAAAGAAAAAGGCAAGAACTTTGAGATATATGGAAAAAGGAGTTGGAAAAGAAATATTGAAAAGATTTTAATGATCAAGATGCAGTAAAAGCTCATAAAGATTCGCTAAGCTCTCAAGGTTTTGATCCTAGCGGGTTGGATAAATATTTAACAATAGAATGAGTAGAAAAGATGTCGCAGTTGATGTCGTCCAGATGAGTTCTGGGACACTTAAAACAGGATGTATTTTATGAAGCTGAGTTTGAAAGATTTAGTAAATTTACCTATCAATTTGTACACTTATCTAATGAGGATGAATTTATCTCATCAGATCACCCAATTATACCTTGATTGAGATGTATTATTTTTCCTATAGATAAAAAAACTTGTTTGATTGGTTCAATAGAGAAGATAAATCTCACAGTTGATTATATAAATCGAGCAATTGCATCCACAGCAGATAGTATAATAATTGCATCTAATGATAAATTGATAATGAAATATATTGAGTTTTTATCTCGTAAGGATTGGGCAATCTTAGTGCATCTTGATAAAGAAATTGAAGATAAGGATTTTCAAAAGATTTTTGAACTGACCGTATCTGATTTTATTTAACTCTCATTTAAAAAATCCCATCTTACTATTAATGAGATTTTTTTTGCAGATCCCTTAAATTCTCTACATCTCCCCGAATCGATAGGAGACTAACATTCATAGTTGTATCACTTCACTGTATTTCTTCTTTGATTTTCTTATTATTTCCCTAGAATCAGGATTATTCTTGATTTTTTTCTCTATGCGTATTGGATTCATCGGTCTCGGTCTCATGGGTCTCCCTATGGCTCGCAATATCCTCGTCAAGTGAGGCGATCTCTGTGTGTGGAATCGTACTCCAGAGCGAGCAACTGAGCTGATATCTCTTGGAGCGAAGATGTGCAATAGTTCTAGTGAGCTTGCCAGAGAGTCGGATATCCTCATCACGATGGTGACGGCTGGAGAGGATGTGTCGGAGATTCTTTTTGGCCGTGATAGTATCGCGGACTCTATGAAACCTGGGACGATCGTCATCGATATGTCGACGATCGGAGTCGAGTGGGCTGAGCGGATCGCCTCAGAGCTCGCCAAGAGCTGAGTCCACTTCATCGATGCACCCGTCACAGGCAGTACGCCCAAGGCGATCACTGGCGAACTCACGATATTCATCGGAGGAGAAGTAGAGACTTTTGATAAAGTGAAACCAGTCCTCGCTATGATGGGAACCAATCTCCAATACATGGGAAAAACTGGGAATGGTCAGGCGATGAAGCTCGTGAACAATGCTCTCGTGGCGTACTCGATGATCTGACTCTCTGAGGCGATGAAGCTGGGGGACGCTATGGGTCTCTCGACGGATACTCTCGCAACGGTGATCAAGACTCTACCCGTGAGCTCTCCATATACAGCTATGAAAGTCGATAACTGGGTCCGAGATGAGTATCCTATGATGTTCTCCCTCGCGAATATGGCGAAGGATATATCACTCGCCCACGATGAGATGGAGAAGTCCTGACAAACTCTCCCCATGCTCACCCTCGTAGATGATCTCTATACAAGGTGAGTCGAGCAGGGAATCGGTGGACTCGATGTGTCGGCTATCGGGAAGGTGGTGTAGGGAATTCTTTTTGTATCGATAAAGAGCTGACGATTGTTTTTTGTATATTATTTTTCTTTGCTATTCGCTCATATCAGGATAGCATAGTATCATGAATACTATTATCCTCATCCTCGTAGTTGCTCTCATAGTCTGGATCAGCGGGACGATCCTCGTGATACGGGGAATAGAGGAACCGAGATATACTGTAGCCGCAGAGCGAGAGGGATATGAGATACGCGAGTATGCGAGCTATATCGTCGCCGAGGTCGAGGTGGACTGAGATATGCGAGATGCTCTGAACTCAGGATTCCGCCAGTTGGCTGGATATATATTCGGAGGCAATGTATCGGAGTCTCAGGTCGCGATGACGGTACCCGTGATGGATAGGGGTGTCGTCTCTGAGAAGATATCGATGACCACCCCAGTCATGGATATATCTGCAAAATCAGGGAAACATATCATCAGCTTCACTATGCCGAGTGAGTATACACTCGCTACGCTCCCAAAACCCAATAATGCGAATATACGCCTGAGAGTCGTAGAGCAATCCAAGAGAGCAGTACTCCGGTATAGTTGGTACGCGACTGAGTCCAGAGTCGAAGCGAACAAAAAACTCCTCAGAGAAGCACTCGCTCGTGATGGATACCAGGTGAAGTGAGAGATGATATCTGCCCAGTACAATCCGCCAGCGAGTTTCCCTCTACTTCGGAGGAATGAGATCATGGTAGGGATAGAGTAGCTATTCCTTCAGGAGTTTCTCTATATCTCCCTGGATTGAAAGCGGACTGACGGTCGGGGCATATCGTTCTATGACATTTCACTCGCTATCGATGAGGAATTTGGTGAAGTTCCATTTGATACTCCGATTCCAGAACCAGCCCTTTTTGGACTTCAGATATCGGTAGAGCGGATGCATGTTAGTCCCGTTCACCTCTAGCTTCGCAAAAAGTGGGAAGGTCACTCAGAAGTTCATCTGACAGACGCTCTCCATCGTCTCATCACTCTCAGGCTCTTGACCCAAGAATTGGTTGCAAGGGAAGCCAAGTACTACGAAGTCATCATGCGAATAGGTATTCCAGAGCGTCTCGAGTTCCTCGAATTGTGGAGCGAGTCCGCACTTGGTGGCAGTATTGACGATGAGGATGACTTTACCTCGGTATCCAGAGAGAGATATCTCTTCGCCGTTGGGTTTTCTCACACTGATGTCGTAGATAGAGAGAGTCATAGGATAGTAGATTATGATGTGATGAGTTTGATTTTCTCTTCTCGCGAGAGTTGTTTGATCTGATATTCTCGTTTACTGGCTTCACTGCGATTGTCAAAATCCTCTGAGTAGATGAGTTCCACTGGTCGGCGAACTCTGGTGTATTTGGCTCACTTTTTGTCATCAGTATTGTGTTCCCGTACTCGTCTCGCTGTATCAGTCGTGATCCCCGTATAGAGAGTATCATCAGCACAACGCAGGATGTATGTGGAGTAAGGCATAGACTATATCTGATGTTGCTCGATCAGGACGAATATCATCTCTCCTAGTGTCTGGATCGCGACTCCCATGAGGAAGAGTCCGAGTATCCGTATGATCAAGTGAGTTCCAACTTCTCAGAGTCGCTTGATAGCGTTACCTCCGAACATCACTATGAGTGCAGTGATGAGACTCGCGAGGATGATCGCGATCACGCCGTTGAGTACACCACCGCTATGCATAGAGATCACATAGGCGATCCCGGGTGCTGAGAAGGTCAGTGGGAAGACGAGTGGGATGATGAGTCCCTTGTTCAGATACTCGTGGATGATATGATCTCCCTCCACCTTGTTGATCTTGGTCGCATCTATCTCCTCTCCCTGTACCATCGAGAACGCTATAAAAAAAAGAATAATTGCACCAGCGATACGAAAGTACTCAGTCTGAAGCCCGAAAAACGCGAGCAAGTATTGTCCGAGGAAAAAAGTCGACAGCATTCCTACGAGGAGTACTATCCCGATGCGTCTCCCGTCCTTGCGGTACTCCCTATTCTCGGCAGTAGGATGCAACTTGGCATAGAAAGACAGGGTCGTGAGTGGTTCGAGGAGAGCGATGAGTGCGAGGAGCATCGCACCGATGAGGGTGAAGTCGAGAGTAGTATTCATGAGTCCGAGTATAGGAAAATCAGATAGAATTGCAAAAAAGTATTAAAAACTGAAAAATAAAATTGACAAATTTTATAAAAACAGATAGTATATGTCTATAATTTAAAATTTATGAAAATTCCTACTTTAGGGGCTCTTGTTACTACACTTGCTATGGCTTCAAGTTGAGCTTGGGCAGATGAAGAAATTAATTGTCCAATTAGCCCATCAGTATCAAAAAATAAGGAAGCTTGATGTTTCGCTGAGAATAATCAGTCTATTGTACAATTATCGTGATGAAAGTGTAGGGTAGAAAATATCTTACATCCAAAAACTTGAGTCCCGTTTAGTACAAAAGTATTGAGAGGAGATTATACGAGATATCAAAAATATACAGAGAGTTGAACACGATGACTATTTTTAGATAAGAAAGCAAGTTTTGGTGTTACATGAAATTCTCCACAAGTATCTTGTCACGAACTTATGAAGTATGCCGGAAAGCATATACTAGATACACTAAAATAGTAAATCTCTCATACTACTCTAATTCCAAATACTCATCTATTCTCAATTGCCATACGAACTCATCGATATGTGAGACCATGATCATCGTCCCCTCATATTCGTCTAGAGCCTTGGCAATGACAGGGAGGTGTCGGAAGTTGATATGGTTCGTCGGCTCATCGAGGATGAGGAGGCCTGGCTTCTCCAGTGCGAGTTTCGCGAACATGACGAGTCACTTTTGTCACTCAGAGAGTGCTCCGATCGGAGTGGCCATGAGCTCACCCGTGATGAGGAATCCAGAGGCAAATGATCTGAGATCCTTGTCGAGAGCGGTACGACCTGATGCTTCGAAGAGACAATCATAGACTCGCTGACTGAAGTCAAGCGTAGAGAAATCCTGCCGGTAGTATCCGATTTTCACATTGGGTCCGATCACAACACCCGTGGCAGTACCCTTGGCGATCGACTCTAGGAGTGTTGATTTACCGATACCGTTTGGTCCTGAGAGGAGGAGATGTCGGTTTTTCCCGAGAGAGATATCCACTTTCATCTCTTCTGCCTGATGGTTGCGGATGACCTGGAGGCTCGAGATCTGGATTATCTGTCCACCGATACCAGCTTGGTTTTCTATTTTGAATTCTCGTATCGTCTTATCTTCTCTGCGTGCCTCTCACTTCATCCCTTCGAGTTCTTCTGCTTTCTCGACCATTTTCTTTGCGACGAGTCGGAGCTTACCACCTTTATGAGCAAACACATTAGCTTGGTCTTTATTGGCCTGGATCTCTTTGTCGAGTCGTGAGTTCGCTCGATTCTGAGCCTCGATACTCCGTTCTACTTGCTCGACCGCAGCATCATAGTTTCCCATGAATTGTTCGACTTTTTTTGTCCAGACATCGAGATAGAGAATCCCATCCGTGAACGCGTTCAGGAACTCAGCATCATGCGAGATCACGAGAACGGTCTTCGGGTAGTTGCGGAGGAACTCAGTCAGATGATAGACTCCATCGGTATCGAGGTTGTTCGTCGGCTCATCGAGGAGGAGGATATCTGGATCCTGGATCAGGGCTCCAGCGAGGAGTAGTCGAGCCTGTTGTCCTCCAGAGAACGACTTCACGACACGACCTAAGAAGTCAGCAAATACGATCTCCTTGGCTGGCATAAAATTGACCGCTGAGAGTGCCTCCTGGATATCTCGGTCGATATTGTGCGAGTCACTGCGAGAGTACTTGCGGAAGTAGTCTGCGAGAGTCGCCTCCTTGTCTTCTGGGTGCATCACTTGCCTCGCGATCGCGATATGCTGACCAGCACTGATGAGGATACGACCATCATTGACCTTGTATTCTCCCGTGATCATCTTGAATATGGTTGATTTACCAGCACCGTTCTGCCCCATGAGGGTGATCTTGGATCCCTCACGCACTGAGAAGCTCGTCTCATCGAGGAGCCACTTCGGTGCGACATATCAGTATGTGACTTCATCGAACCGGATAACTACATCTCCCTTTGTCATATATTTTTTGGTTAAAAATGGATTTTTCGAGAAGATTGTATGGAAAAGAGGAGAAAATGCAAAAAAATCTCTCTCCTTTGAAGTGCAAAGGGGAGAGATTTTGTGTATACGAGTGGTGGGAATGCCGGGGCTCGAACCCGGGACCTTGGCCTTAAAAGGGCCCTGCTCTACCAACTGAGCTACATTCCCAAAATAATACTAGTACTGAATTAGATCAACTTTTGAACCCGGGACCTTTCCCGCTAAGCGGGACTGCTTATGAAAATGAGCTACATTCCCATATTCTCTTGGCTGGCGAGATAATATGCAAAAAGAAAGCTTTGTCGAATTTATTTTCATATTTCTCGTGTTTTTCCTTTGCAATAGCGAGAAAAAAGCATATATTTTATCCAAATATTCACTATGATTCGTCTTCTCAGTTTTTGGCGACAGTATATCGCTACCGCGCTCATTTTTACCCTTCTGATTTCACAGACGATCCGTGTCGATTTTTTTGGCGAAGCTCAGGCAAGTCAGGATACGTATAGGGATATCGTATCGATCGTGGTAGATCGTGATACGTATCGCGAACTGAGGACTGAGATCACTCGATATGCCGAAGATATCCAGACGTATCTCGGTTCCACACGGACATCTATCCTCGTCGTCGATGCTGGGACGAGTCCTGCGCAGATCGCAGCGCAGAACGAGCAGCTCTACTATGAGGGCGATGGAGAGGATGGGAGCGTCTCGCATCTGGTCGGTACTGTACTGATCGGTGATGTCGCTATCCCGATGGTTGATGCTGGGGATGAGCAGTTCCCGAGTGTCTACCCGTATGTCGACTTCGTCGATAAGAAGTTCCTCTACGATGAAGCGAGCAAACGATATATAACTGCAAAAACTGACACACAGAAGATCATCGAGCCAGAGATCTGGCATGGCGTGATTAATCCCGCCGTGGGACGCTCATTCGAGAGGGTCAGCAAGGAGGCCGATCCTGATATCGCATGATCACAGGCGATCACATCAGATGTCACTCAGATAGCTACCTTCCTCGATAAGACTCATGAGTTCTATCTCGGGAAGTGAGTATTTGCAACATCTACTATACCCCCACGAGTATTCTACTATGATGGATATAGTGAGTCTCAATCTTTTATCATACAGGATCTTGCTGCATACAAGCTCTATCTCACGCATGCAGAAGAACTCATCTATAACCGCTATAGTAAGTATTTTCTCAGTTATCTCACTGCCGAACTCGAGCAGGATAAGGCACAGTTCGAGACCGAAGAACGTGCATATCTCGACTCTCTCGGACTCGGGAACAGTCCTGTGGCTGACGAGTTCGCGAACACTCCAGATATCCAGACGAAGACGATGATCATCGCTATCCTGAAGAAGTTCCATGATCTCATCAACAAGCAGGCTCTCTGAGATATCCGAGGATTCGTGCGCAATGCTGGGCGATACAATAGTGGATCAGAGGTGCGTATCGATCAGCCAGCGATCAATATATCACTTATGGACTATTCTGCGATGAATACGATCCGTAAGATCAATGATAAGATCGAGAAGCATATCGATGAGGTCGAGGTGGGACTTGCTGGTCCTGGAGCCATTGGTGCCATGCCACCATTTGATAGTACGACGATCCAAGGTCCTGGCGGAACGAAGAGAACATACAATGCGTACATATTCGGGAAGCCCGTATCTGAGATCGATAATATCGCCCAGTGTAATATCGCCCGTGGTTCTGACTATACCGCTGGCCCATATAAGCAGGGGATACTTGTAGAGGCGAATAAGGCATTTGACGTACGATCGACTCCTGAGAGTATGGAGAATTTTAAACGTGATGGAGAGAAGCGGATTGACTGTGCTCCACAGGATGATAATCAATCTACTTATGAGACAGATACATATTGGGGGAAAAATATCATCACCAACGTTGATGCCACAAGTTGGATATTCAAAACCCCATCCAATATAGGTGGGTATTATAACCCTATATTCTCACTTGGTGGGATGAATGAAGTGAACAAGTTGGATGGATCACCAAGGCTCGATCATGTTCCAGGAGCCCCGTACAATACCCTCTCAACCATCACTCCAGCATATACACGAGACTGTTATGGTGGTGGTATGGCTTATATGCTCCAGGCTCCACGAGGAACGAGTAATACGAGTGCTGATGCGTGGCCAAAAAAAGTATGAAGTGAATCAAATACTACTCCTGCAATCAACTGTCTCACGAGCAGAGAAGAGAACCAAGATGAACATACTCAAGCATCATGGGAAGGGAACAATGTACCCTATGCCTGACGATTCCCGCCTCATGAATTTGACTGGATCGCCAGTGTTGCTGGACCTGGTGATGATCCAGACTCTTTTGAACCCTTAGCTGCATGACCAGTATGAATCTGTGAACACTGACAGATTGCTATATATCTGGCGCCGAAGGCATACTTTACTGGATGAACAGTGAACCCAACGGAAGCAGACTTCCGATATGCATGTCTCCCAAGTGCAGGAAGCAAGTGTGCCCTAGAGCCAGGAGAGCTGATATCGACTGCGAATTGTCTCCCTGCCGACCTCAATCAATATATAGAGGATCTTGTATTGGAAGGTGATGCTGGGAATTGTCCCCCCACTAATCCTATTCCAGATAAACTCTATCAAACAGCTTGTGGGATTCTTGGAGATGATAAGCATGGTGCTCCAGAAGGTGGTAATTTTCGTAATAAATATGAAAAAGATCTCCCCATGAGTTGGGCAGAATTCTTCTATTCCCCGTGCGCCGCACTTGCTGCAGTACAAAAAGAAAATGGATGAGTTGTGCAGACGAATGCAGTGTATAATCTCTGTATGGTTGTAGAAAAGCCATTTGGTTGATGAGAAGGAGGAGCGCTTCTCAAAGAAGATCTCACAACGTATGAGACTTCAGTTTTTAAGGATGTGAAAGACTCACGAGTCTTCCATAAGTCACCGACAGATCTCGAACTCACTGCAGCAGAGAAAGGAGGAGTGACACCGTCACTTCCGATCGATCATGATAGATATCTGACGTTCTCTCATACAGTGGGAGGTGAGTATACGATGCAGTATCCGAACTTGTTCCGAGTTGACGAGAAGACAATCATGGATAAGTATAGCAAAACAGGAATACTCAAACGAGGTGCTGGCGGATGAGTGGCATATCCTGTATTAATAGCAAACACGAGTACTCAACTCCCTACTTCGACTAAGACAATACTCACGACATCCTATGGGACTGGTAAATATATATTGACACCGTCAATTGCTGTACCTACTCAACTCAACGGTTCGACATGAGAACTTCTTCGACAGAAGTATGGGACAACTAATATATATACAATTGCGCGAGCTACAGGGGCTCTCTTATCTCCAGACATGAGCTATACTGGGTGGACACTTCCTTTGGGTGATAGTATACTAAGTCCAACTGGAGCAACAGGAACATACAAGATATCGCGAGTTATATGATTCGATACACAGACCTACTCTCTTGCTGCGATTGCAGCCACGAAGTCTCCTACATATACTGGGAGTCTCCGAGGTAGGATGACTCCATTCCAGACATGATCTATCAGTATACTCGATATTGAATCTTCTCCTGCGAGTCGACTTCTCGTAGATGAGTATGGATCTGGTATCTATCTCATCACTCCTGTGACATCTGCTCCAGGGATACTCGCCGATCTTCCGAACACTACCAGATGAAAAGAGCTCATAAAAAAATATGGATCATGAGCGTATCTCATCGCTGCGTATCGATACCATCTCAATGATCTCGGTGTGATGGCGTGGGGAGGTATCAAGCCAGGAGGAGCAATACTCACATCTACTCCACCAGAACCACCATGTTGGTGAGGTGCACTCGGTGCCAATATAGATAAGTGTATCAACACGAAGTGACAAGAGGATACATACGATCCTGTCTATGGTATCCTCACGGATGACGAGATCGCCTCTGTGATCCGATCGAATCGATGGCTCCATCCAGATGTGACACTGAAGTATCAGCAAGCGATCGAGACAGGGCTCTCATATGCACATCAGTATGGATCATGAACCTCAGTGGTATGAGATCTCGCATGAGCACTCAGTGATGTAGGATCATTCCTCTCTACTATCGATGGTGCCGTGACCGGTCCACCGAAGATACCGACGATGACTGGAGGATACGAGATCGCCTATCTCGGACTAACTCAGTTCATCCCGAAGGGTGAGGGAGTAGATGGAGACCAAGCACTCTCATCTGGTGGGAAGAGTGTTGCTGGACTCGCGACGGACTATGCTGACTCTCGTGCCACACTCACAGCACTCAATATATCTGATAAGGATGCTGAAGATGGGAAAGATATCGATCCGTCCCCATCTGATGTCTGTGGTCCACCAGAGTGAGTAAGCCTCTTCCAGTGGCCGAGTGCTATACAGTGTTGGATCAAGTCACTCACACCACTGCGTATCGTATGACAAGCTTGTACGTCCAATAGTATCGGACTCGATGCTGGTATTTTTGCGAACACTCGATTCTCTGGGGTCAGTGGTGGTATAGCGAGTCTGCCGATCGTGACCCCAACTCCAGAACAGAGTTCGACTCGTGACTCACTCGCTGCCTTTTATACGGGTGCCAAGCTTACCTATCATCTCTCTCGTGATGTGATACTTCCGAACGAGACGATCGATGTCCGATTTTTGTATACCAAAAATGGCGCCCGACTCACAGTCCCAAGTGGATCGGCTATCCGTCTCGATATCGAGAGTATCACTGATACAGTAGGGAATCCTATAGATCCAGCGAAGTATGGTGACTATCTCAGCGTCGCACCGAACTCCACTACCCTCACAGAGAACGGAGCTATGTTCATCCTGGAGTGACGAGAGAAGATAGGGAAGATCTCGCTGCGTGCGAAGATGGATATCCGCGCGGCGGATAGTAGTATATATACAGCAGTATCAGATACGCTCGTCGTGCGAGTGAGTGATGAGTATCTCGTCACGACTCCATCGGTTGCAGGCAAGCTCACATCGATGATCGCAGTGACGTCTCTCTCGGGTATGCTCTTCGACTTCGGCGTACGCAATATGAGTGGTGATACTCTCGTGCCTGCCTATCCGATCACCCTCGATATCTATGATGATGTCGGAGGAACTCGTATGGCGACAGGTATACTCATCACAGAGAATCAGTACACCCTCCCAGCTATATATACCAAGACACCATGAGTCATCCGTCTCGAGTTCCGAGATAATAAGTGACGACACTCGACCGATACGATCGCAGTACAAGCATGACCGATTGCTCGTGCATCGTTCTCGCCGATATCGTCAGCTCTCCTCGCGGGATCTGATACACTCGTGACTCTGCGCATGCGAGATGCCCTCGGCAATCCTATTGCTCCAGACTTGCATAGTATCGACGTCACGGCGGTTGGTGGATATTTTATCCTGGAAGGTGGCGAGAAGAAGACGAGTATGCATATCGATGCTATCGAATCTGAGATACCACTCACGGTGTGATCTGATGTTGCAGGAGAGATACAACTCGAGGCCACTGTAGATACAGATATCCAGACCGATATCGTACTCACGGTATTCGAGAGTGCGCGCGTGATCATATCTCGAACAGGAACACCTCAGGTCGGTGGAGATACGATACCAGTGACAGTTCGTATCGTAGGTGCTGATAACATGCCTATCAGAGGATTCCGATCTGTACTCTCTCTCGCCCTTCCGAGTGGAGCAGGGACGTTCTCACCGCAGGTAGCCACTATCACAGAGGGGCTCTCGGAGCAGATCACCTATACGCCAGGACGCCTCGCATGAGTCCATCATGTGCGTGCATCGGTTCCATGACTGAGTGCGATCCCAGATATCGACTTCTCCGTCGAAGCAGGACAGCCGATGTACATATCTCATACAGAGGATGATACATATATGACATTCTCTCTACGAGACCGCTATGATAATATCGTCCCAACATCACTCACAGGAACACTGGAGCTCGGATGATCTACGCCAACTCCTATCGTATTCGCCTCGGGGATACTCTCAGTACAGAAGAAGACCGGATATATGATCGTAGAGGTACCAGCACTCTCGGGTAGTGTCATCACCTATACCGACTCAGAGTGAGATCATACTATCAGGGGTATACCGACGTATACAGCATGGATCACATCTCTGAATACAAGGTTCAACTTCACAGCTGACTACAATGCCAGATATACAGTCCTCGCTGGTGGTGCGTTCCTCAGAGAAGGAGAAGATATCCTCTACAATACTACCCCAGGACAGAGCTCATCACTCGCTGTGACGACACTCCTCGACTCTCCATACAAGAAGGACACACTCATGTCGATCTCTCCTGGAGGAGGATTCTCGCTCACTGATGCGTCAGATGCTCTCCCAGAAGCAACTCTCACTCTGGAGAGTGGATATCCACTCCTCACGGTCCGAGATGCTGTATCCAGTAGTATCATCACCCGTGCACTCTATCAGGCGAACGATGCGACCATCGATACATGTCTATGAACAGGATGTCTCGACTCACTCGTGATAGGAGCACATATCAGGCTGGAGTCGAGTGCGAGTGGATATATAGTGAAGAAGGATGGAGGAGGTATCATCCTCATGAAAGATGCTAAGACACTCCTCAGTGTAGATAATGAAGGGAAGATCACGACTCTTCCATGAGTGACTCTCCAGGTCGATGTAGGAGCATCTGCACAGACACTCACCATCGATATATCCTCATGACGCGAACAGGTCGCAACACTCTACTACAAGACAGACTCTCAGGTAGCGATCACTCACTATACAGATAGAGATGCTTTCGTCGTGGGCAATACAGTGACTCTCGATCAGATGACGTCTGCTCTCATAGAGCCATTCTCACTCACTCGACTCTCAGATAGCGTCACAGGGTACCGATTCATCAAAAAGGGACTGACACCAACCATCGATGAAGGGAAGAACTGACCAGAAGCTATCGAGTCTCTCGCTATGACGAGCGAGACTCCAGGGATCGGATGGCAGGGAACCAATCGTATGCTCCTCTCGTATGCGGGATGAGATAGTGTCTGAGAAGCGAGTAAGTGGTTCCACACGTATACCCTCGTCAACCTCGGTGATCCAGTCGCACACAATGATCGCAAAGCTCTCGGGACAGAGCTCGATGGTATCGACCGGTCTATCGGCACAGAACTCACATCACCTCAAGCATCTCCTGTGAAGTCCTATGCTCAGAAGGATATGGATAAGGACGGATATGATGATATCGTCGTGCAACACACGGATGGATATATCGAGCTCCTCCTCAATCTCTGAGACCGTATGCGCTCTCGTGGGAACATCGCCTACATCCCAGATATCACCTCTCGTGGTATCTCACTCGGTGACTTCACAGCTGATGGATATGCGGATATACTCGGCGTAGACAAGCAGTGAGCCTTCACTCTCCTCTCCAACGATCAGAGACAGTTCACTCGGATGAAGCTCTCTGTCACATCTGGCGCCACAGTGCCGAGCTGAGTCACGCAGTTCCAGATCCGTGATATGGATGCTGACCTTCGTGATGATATCGCCTATCTCACTGATGGGTGAGAACTCTCGATCCTCTATGGGACTCAGGCGCCTGGGATTTTCACCAAAAAAGTCCTCGATGCAACCCTCGGACTCTCCCTCTCTGCCACGGCGATCAAGACAGGATGAGCCCTGTTCGCCAGTCATATCCCACAGGTACCACTGAGCTCGACATCAACTGATGGGGCACTCGATGAGTCACTGATCTGGAACGAGGTCTATGTCCCATATACCGCAGCAGCATCTATAGCGCCCACGACAGTCGACACGAGTGAGGCCGGAGCCCTTGCATCGCTCGATGACTATTTTACTCGAACCAAAACAGATCCAAATATATCAAACGCTACAAATACCAAGAATTTTATCCGGAGTGAGTATGCCTCAGCACATGGACTCGATATCTCGAAGCGATACTCCCTTGGTTCTGGTACAACTCTCTCTGCTGGACAACGTATACGGGTCGATATCGATATCCGCAATACGAGGACGAGTCCAGCGACTGCACTCGAGTATCTCGACACGATTCCTCAGATTTTTAGCACTGATAAGACACTGAAGTACACGATCCGTACCAATGGGAATACGATCACGCGAGACTTCGCCATCACATCGAGCTCCGACTATGATGCATACTTCACACTGCCAGATATCGCAGCAGGGCAGATGAGCACGATCTCCTATGAGCTCACAGCCCTCCCGACGAGCTACGGTGAACTCCTCGTGTGAGACTATGAGCAGTGAGAGACGGGTGCTGATGCGTATATGGATGTCGGATTCAAGACGGCGACTACGTGTGGAGCAGACATGATGCTCTGGCGTTCTGATGCTATAGTGCGCAACTATACCAAGTGAACTCGCTCATTCTCAGATGCTACGTTCTCATCTACAGTTGCCGATCAGCTCGCAGATACCAACCATGATGGTGTTCCAGATAGTGTCGCAGATATGACTCCAGCTGGACAACAAGCGATACTCGATGATATCACACATGCTCCAGGAACTACCCCCTCTCAGGGAGCAGGGTTCGTGAAGTGATCAATGAAGGACAATGGAGAGTTCGAGATCGGATTCGATGAAGGATTCGTCGATGAAGTAGAGTGATATGCCAAGGAGATCACAGACTCACTCTCGGGATGTGGTGGGAATGGGGGCAATACATGTATCAACTATCCGATCAACTGGGCACCACTTGCACCAGGAAGTGACTTAGTAGCCTTCTGAGAGCCTATTGGTGATGGACTACGTGTGGACGAAGGAATCCCGCTGATAAGTGGTATGACAGAGATGGCAATAGGTCCGTTCTATGGAGTATGTTACTCTTTTCCTGTGATATGGCCGATGTCACCACTCAAGCTTGATTTAACAGATTATAGTTGCTTCTCAGATTATATGGCAGCTTGGTGAGAGGCCACAACGATACTTGCATCGGGCGGTAGAACAAATGCATCTGATAAGCTTGGTGCATGATGAATGCTCTGATCGAAATCAGTATGAAATAACTTCCGCATATATGCAACACCAACACTTACTCTGGGAGTAGGTGTAGCTATGTGTTGGTGATGACCGGCTGAGATCACCTCGGGGACAAAGGAGAATCCAGGAACAGGTATAGGATGGACTCCGCCACCAAAAGCATGGCCAGCTGTGCAATGAGGGAATTGTCTCGTCGTCGCGAAGAATATCAATATGTGTAAGAATGATGGATCGATCGAAGATGGTGATATCCGCAATGTCGTCGGTCTCTGATCAACACGCGATACATGGAATGCAGGGAATGGATCCAATGCTCCCGGGGGTACATCAGCAGGATCATGTAATATAGTGGCACAGACGAATACAGTCGTACAAGATCAGGCGTTCACACAGGATGTCATATCATATGCTCGTGCTCCAGATAAGGGACGTCTCCCAGCCCTCTATAAGGCACTCTCGACAAAGACTCCTCGTACGAGTGCATCTGCAGGACCACTTCTCTCTCTGAACTGAGCATCTGCTGATGGTGCGGCTGCGAGCGTTGAGTTCGAGCTTGATTTTGCGAAGCCACTCACATTCGACAACATAGTCAAGCTGAAGAATAAGCGAATCTCTGGATTCCCTGACTTCCTCATGGAATGGGTATCACGCCAGACAGATGAACTCGTGAACTCACTCTTCACTCCACCGAGCCTCATCATCATCCCGCCGACATCGATCGGACAGAACGCTCAGTTCGATGGGACTCTCTCAGGACTCACCGACACGTTCCAGAAGTCATACAATGAATCCTCACTCAGTAATATCTCTACAGCAGCAGGGAAGGCGTATGACGATACCTCAAAACCATCAGCTACACCTGCGCCATCAACCACATCTACGAGTCCTGCGACATCTGAGCTCGGGAAGTGGATCCAAGAGTGACAGGGCAAACTCCAAACTATGCAGGATGGTATCATGAAGGGAGAGCTCTCTAAGATGGCAGATAAGGGGAAGTGAGGACTCGCTGGTATCCGAGCAGCGTACAAGCTCGTCGGCAAGCTCCCACTGATCACCATATCTGAGAAGACGGTTCCAGTCGATGTCCCATGGATACTCCCGAGTGAGCTGGATCAGTATGCACGATCTCTGGATGCATACTCCAAGGAAGTGACATATATGCTCGATAGCTTCTGTGTGAATGATCCGAGTGCTGACTGTCTCACTCGCAAGGCTCAGATCCAGTCGAGTGGACTCATCGGCTCTATCAACGAGAATCTCAAACGCATAGAAGAATACAAGAACTTCCCCATCAAGCTACAGAAATATATCACCTGGAAGCAGCGCTATCTCGGACAGATACTCTGTTATATCACGACGATACAAGAGATGACGACTGGCTGGCTCAAGGATAACTCTATCCGGTTCAAAAAATGGGCAGAACTCATCGTACTGATGCGTACTATCGCTGAGAGTTGGCAGGTAATACTCGATATTATCAATGAGAAAGATGCACAATGTGCCGTCTGTCACAATGAACGCTACAACGCGAAGAACTGGAAGTATAAGATCATATCGATGCTCATACCATCGATACCTATTATCCAGTTCCCACGTTGGCCAGATATCGTACTCGATCTCTCAGATATCCGACTCGCGATCCTCATATCGATGCCGAACTTTCAGTTCAACCTGAAGCCTATCCGTCTTCCCGCTCTCCCATCACTCACGCTCCCTCGTGGTCCGAACGTTTCACTCACGCTCCCATCTATCCCTGTGCTACCAGCTATACCGAACCTACCAGATCTCCCTGATCTCCCAGCACTCCCGACGATCAAGCTCCCAAATCTCCCACCACCACCAAAACTCCCGAAGATCCTCGGGGCACTTACGGTCATCATAAAGATACTCAAGATATACAAGATGATGGAATGTTATGTGAACAAGACTCCATACGTCCCAGAGTGGACAGTAGGAGATGTGATCGCCCAACGTACTGAGCGCCAGGGGACCAATCCTCTCGATTTTATCGATATATCGCTCCCGCAGATCTCGATCCCGACGATCAAGGAGATCCGCATATCGACACATGTGAACTTCGAGATACGTTCGGACTTTGTCACTGAGTTCGCGCGTGCAGCGGTCGCCCCACTCAACAAGTTCGGTGCTGACCTCGGTCGTAGTATCCCAGCCAAGATCGCTCCAGATGTGAATCTAAGTACTCCCACCAATATCAACCTCAACAACCTCCAGTCAGCAGTCCCTGCATGGTCTGGGTCGATGATCGATACGTATATCGCCGATCTCGAACGAGAGAAGGATATCCTTCTCGATACTGATGAGTTCGCTGCATATCTCACATCTGAACTGAACGCGAATCCAGAACTCAAGCCCCTCTCTCCTATTATCACCGATGGTATGAGAACTGCTGCAGTCGATGCAAAAAAAGAAACAGATGCCCTCCTCGCATATCAGGCATCACGGTTCGACCTATTGCGTGACTATGTTGGTGTCCAGTATGATGAGACCGCGAACATGCAACATATCATCGATCTCCTCACCACAGAGACACATACACTCTCTGCGACTGATATGGAACGTGCACTCATGGTATCTGATACTCTCCTCACTCGATCGAGTACACTCGCTCGTGAGTTCAACGATCAGACTGAGCTCGCCTTTGCCACATCAACTGAGGATCATCCGACAGATAGTCTGCGTGATGTCGCAGACGATCTCTCTCGTCGTGCTAGCCGTCTCGTGGCCAATAGTGACCCTGTCTCCGCTCAGTCAGGTATCGATACTGCGGCAGGATATACTCCGAACTTCCAGGGTATCTATATCGTCACCGAGAAGGGGACTCAGACTCGACTTTTTGACTATACACAGACTCTCCAGAAGACTGACGTATCGACCAAGGTGGATATCGACCGCGATGGCGATATGGACTATCTCTATATCCTGGACGGAGCACTCTTCCTCAAGCGTACGAGCACCAAGGAGCCAACACATACTGTCGATCGTACGATCCGCGTGATCGATGTTGATACCGAGAGCCCATTCCCGACGGCTCCAGACTTTTTCCATGAAGGAGTCTCCGTTCCGGGAACCCTCTCGCTCTCATATAACGCGAGTACTGATGTTGAGTCAGTATGGCGAGTAGACTTCTATGATCGATATCTCGAGTGGGATATGCTCGATCAGAGCGAGCACGATGAGGATGAGACGCCGAGACAGATAGTCGAACTCTATCGTCAGGATCTCGGAGGGCCGAGTAGCCCGGAGAAGGTAGTACTGAGGTCTCTCGATCGAGTAGCAGATCCGAGTAGTCTCATCATAGAGTGACCGAAGATGCACGTCCTCACTGGAGCGATGGACTTCATCCTCTCACCAGGACGCACGCTCTACACAGGGAACCGAGCTGTCACGATCAGGTATTCGACAGGGACGACTACGACACAGATAGAGAAAAGACTGGAACCACATCGAGGATATTCTTTTGCTGACCTGGCCAATGTATCACTCGATTCCGGGACTCTCTATATCATCTATCCGAGTATCGTATCCGAACAGTATATATATAGTGATGCACTCCGCGGTATGCCGATACTCCCAGGGATGCGCATCACATCGGCTGGAGGAGAAGTGATACTGCGAGATCTCGTACACGATGATGATATCGTCATCTCACCCCATGCACTCTATCTGAGTGAGTCGATCACGCGACTATGAGATGAGTACTCAGCTGAGATCCCGTATCCGAATGGGTTCTACTATGCTCGTATACAGAGTCTCCATGATCGTGGCATGACCACAGCACGTGAGGCACTCTTTACCCCTCAGGCATCGAGTGATACGAGTGCTCCAGACCTCGATATCCGAGATAGTATCCGTGTACCCGTCTATCAGAGTCGTGACATCCCACTGCAGAGTATCATCACAGAGACCAATCCATATACACTGCGTATCGATCCAGATGTATCTCAGGATAATGATGGGAACTGAGTCTATGATGACGACTTCGTGACGGCGGCCCTCGGTATCTCGGTTACACCGACGACACTCACACTCGGATCATACGATACGATCGGGAAGCGAGATATGATGTTCCAGGTAGTTGATGAGTATCACAACACGACCCTACTCCCAGTCTCTGTGGAAGTCTATGCACCGATACCGTTCATCAGTAGTATGACAGCAAGTGGTGCAGTACGAGGATGAGTAGCTGAGTGACTCCTCGGAGAACCGATCCATCTCTTCCGTGTCCGTCCAGGAACCGAGATACGCAAGTTGCATACAGGAGCACTCTTGACTGCGAGCGGATGACTCTTCCAGAGTGAGGATTTTGCGAGTTCAGCTGGTGCGATCCTCTCATCATCTGGACAGAAGATCTCTCTCTCAGATCGGGGTATATTCGCAGTACTTCCGAGTGGGTATAGTTCTCGAGTGGTCCTCGCGGACAAGCAGGATCCACTGCATATCGATATCCTCGATGCGAGATGAGTGGCGGTCTATCGTCAGATGATGGTATTGCCCGCGAACCCAGCGTTCATAGAGGGATCTGTAGGTACAGGAACTGATACTCTCGCACTGACTCCAGCAGTAGGATATACCATCGTATCCGCATCTGTATCAGATCCGAGTATCCCAGGTGGATACTATCTCGTCGGGGCTGATATGCAGGCGCTCTTCGCCGTCGCACGTGATGGGAACGTCTATCCGATCGCGACAGGGATCACGGCTAGATTCACTGACAAAAGCGGATACCCGAATCTCGTGATCTCAACTGGAGGAAAGGCAGTTGCAGAACTCCTTTACAAGTTTGATTTTTTCTACACGCTTAAGTAAACTTGCTTTTTCGAGATTTTCCTTATACTCTGGGCAATACAAGTACATATTTTCGATATATTCTCACCCGTAACTCTCCCATGCTTCCTCGTATCACCATCATCGGCCGTCCGAACGTCGGCAAGTCCAGCATATTTAACGCTATGTCAGGTCATCGTATCGCTATCGTCTCCGATATCGAGAATACGACTCGTGATATCATCGAGTATCATATCGACGATGAGGAGAACGCCATCTCCTATATCATGGCGGATAGTGGAGGTATGGTCCAAGCGGACAACGAGACCCTCCTAGCTGACGTACGCGCACGAGCTGATGAGGCGATCGCCTATTCTGATCTCATCCTCTTCGTCGTGGAGTACGATCGTATGACAGAGTTCGACGACTTCATCGTCAAAAAACTCCGCCGTGCCGATAAGCCGATTCTCATCATCGCTAACAAGGCTGACAATCCAAAACGAGCACTCGAGGCATTCCAACACTTGAGTCTCGGACTCGGTGACGTGATCCCAGTGAGTGCTGTACAGAATCGTGGATTCGTCGAGCTGAAGGCTCGTGTTGCGACAGAACTCAAGGCTCGAGGATTCGAATATGCGCCAGATGCAACCTACGAAGGCATGCTCAAGCTCGCTATCATCGGCCGTCCGAACGTAGGAAAATCCTCACTCGTGAATGCTATAGCGGGAGAGACTCGCTCTATCGTGAAGGACTTCCCAGGTACTACACGGGACGCTATCGATACGGTGATCAACTTCCAAGATCAGGAGATCTGTCTCATCGATACTGCCGGAATACGGCGAGCCGGCAAGATCGGAAGTGCCAATATCGAACAGTGGTCCGTGATGCGTGCTGAGCGCAGTATCGAGCGTTCTGATGTTGTCGCTGTCGTGATCGACGCCTTCGAGGGGATCGCCCATCAGGATGAACATATCGTCGGAGAGGCTATGAAGGCGAAGAAGGGGATCATCCTCGTGGTGAATAAGTGGGACAAGGTCCTCGCGAAGCCAGATGTGAACAAGGATACCATCCTCGAGCGATATATGGTCTATCTCGGGAAGAAGTTCGACTTCCTCTCCTATGCGCCAGTCGTATTTACCTCTGCTATCGAAGGACGCCGTATCGATCTCGTCCTCGAGCATGCGCTGAAGATCCGAGTCGAGCGCCACAAGCGTGTGAAGACTGGAGTGCTCAACAAGTTCCTCGAACAGATCACCTATGATCATGCTCCAACCGGGAATCGCAAGTCTCACAAGCCAAAAGTCTACTACGGTTCACAGGTGGATATCAATCCTCCGAAGTTCCTCATCTCAGTGAATAACTCAGAACACTTCCACTTCTCCTATATCCGTTATATGGAGAACAAGTTGCGTGAGATATTCGGATTCGAGGGGACTCCGATCGAGATAGAGCTCCGCTCTCGCAAGAGTATGTTCAAGCCGAAAGAGAAGGGTGGAGTCAAAGAAGAATACTTCGGTGAAGAAGTTGTCGAACAAGAGCAGAAGGAGAAGGATGAGAAAAAAGATCTCTTCGGAGTCAAGTCGTTCAAGAAGCGATCGAAGAAGCGATAAAAAACTTTTCATACAAGTCATACATACGTAGAGATCAAAGTGACACTCATATAACAAGGGTGTCACTTTTTTGTAAAACAAGAATCCCAAAAAGGACCGCGAGGAATTATGCAGTAACTTTTGCTTTTCGCCTTCTTTTCTCTATAATTGATCTACTTATATCACTATATCCTTCCTCTCATGGCAGTCAAAAAATCAAAAAAACAAACTCCCAAAAAATTAGCTCCTCGCCTTCCAAAGATCCCGAAAGATGGAAGTGTCAAAGTCATAGAACTCAATCTGGGACGTCTCCTTGGGTACTTGCTCCTCGCGATCCTCATCGGGTATAGTCTCGTGACTGCCTGGACAAACTATCTCTCTCCTGAGAAGATCACCTATCATGATGATAAGGGAATCAACCAGATCGTAGCACTCTATCAGTCTGGATCGTATGAGGAGATCGTCATCTCTGGACATCGTATCGAAGCCAAGAAGCCAACGACCAAGAATATGGTTGACGGTAAGGAAGTCATCATGCGTGAAGTCGATCGTACCAATCTCCCTGAGAACCTCGAGATCACTGATGTCGGACTCCCAGATACCAAGAACCCAACCAAGGTCACGATCGAGAATAACGATATATCCAATACCTTCTGGGGGATCATACCGAGTCTTTTGGGTACGCTTCTTTTTGTCGGACTCCTGCTCTTCCTCATGAACCGTATGAGTGGGGGTGGTATGGGCGGACCGATGGCGTTCATCAAGAGTAGGGCGAAGGTATATGATCCTGAGATCGATGAACAGGTGACCTTCGCTGATGTCGCTGGTTCTGATGAGGAGAAGGCAGATCTCGAAGAGGTCGTCGACTTCCTGAAGAATCCAGGTAAATACAAAGACCTCGGTGCCAAGATCCCTCGCGGTATTCTCCTGCAGTGACCTCCAGGAACAGGAAAGACACTCCTCGCTCGTGCGGTTGCAGGTGAGTCCAATGTGCCGTTCTTCTCTATATCGGGTTCTGAGTTCGTAGAGATGTTCGTCGGTGTGGGTGCGGCTCGTGTACGTGATCTCTTCCAGGATGCTCGTGCTCAGGCTCCATCGATCATATTCATCGATGAGATCGATGCGATCGGGAAGCGCCGCTCTCCAGGGATCGGTGGTGGACATGATGAGCGAGAGCAGACCCTCAACCAGATCCTCACGGAGATGGACGGATTCGACAACGAGACCAATGTCATCGTCATGGCAGCGACCAACCGTGCTGACGTCCTCGATCAGGCACTCCTGCGTCCAGGACGATTCGACCGCAAGGTGACGATCAATCTGCCCACTCTCGAAGATCGCAAAAAAATACTGGAAGTCCATGCGAAGAATAAACCATTCGCGGATGATGTGAACTGGGACAAGATCGCTGGTATCACGATCTGATTCTCTGGTGCTGAGCTCGGCAATCTGCTGAACGAGTCGGCTATCCTCGCAGGTAAGAAAAGTGCGAAAAGTATAACTCAAGCGATGATACAACAGTCTGTGGAGAAGGTCGTCATGGGCAATGAGAAGAAGTCACTGCGTATGACAGACAACGAGAAGAGACTCACTGCCATCCATGAGATCGGACACGCGATCGTGGGGAAGATGCTCCCTCATACTGATCCAGTACACAAGATATCTATCCTCCCACGTGGTGGTGCAGGTGGAGTGACATGGTTCCTCCCTGAGAAAGACCGTACCTACACGTCCAAGGCGAAGTATCTCGACGAACTCGCAACCCTCTACGGAGGACGAGTAGCTGAGGAGATATTCTTCGGTTCCAACTATATCACGACAGGAGCGAGCTCGGATATCGAGCGTGCTACAGAGATCGCTCGTGCTATGGTGATGCGGTTCGGATTCGACGCTGAGATCGGACCTGAGAACCTCGCTCCAGATATGAGTGAGGGCAACTATCTCGGTGGGCAGGGCAGTCAGAAGGTCATCTCTGACAAGACTCAGGATCTCATCGACTCCAAGGTACGCGGTCTCCTCCTCGACGCTTACGCTCTCGCGACTCGTATCATCACGACGAATAAGGCTCTCCATGAGAAGCTGGCGAACGAGCTCCTAGAGCGCGAAGAGATGCTCCAGGACGAGTTCGATGTATTCTTCGTGGGAGTGGCTGGAGTCCCTGCGAAGATCACGATGTAGTGTGTAGTTCCTGTCATTCCTGTGTAGGCAGGAATCCAGTCATAAAAAAGTACCCTGATTCAAAAAATCTTCCATGAAAGTGGAGGATTTTTTGTGATTATACTATTCGCGAAGAAAGTGTTGGAAAAAGGAGGGAAAATCATAGAATAGATAAAATTTCATTATTATGATTACTAAAGAGGCGCAATCACGCATAAAAATCAATAAACTCCTTGAGAGAAGTGGATGGAGCTTTCTGGATGAATGAAAGACCAAGGCAAACATAGAAGTAGAAGCATGAGTAAAACTCGAACACCTATGAGATGATTTTGAAAATATACCAAGATGAGCTATTGATTATCTGCTCTTAGATAATAGAGGATTTCCTCTCTGTGTCCTTGAAGCAAAAAAAGAATCGATTCATCCACTCTCTGCAAAAGAACAAGCACGGGATTATGCTATTTCAAAAAATGCACGCTTTATCATCCTCTCAAATGGGAATTCTCACTACCTCTGGGACAGAGAAAATGGAAATCCAGAGATCATCACAGAATATCCAAGCCAATCTTCTCTCGAACATCGTCTCACCTATGAGCCAGATATCTCTGCACTGGGAGATCTGAAGATCGATGAGAACTATCTCGCACCAGTAAAATATCTACGACCCTATCAAGTAAAGGCTATCGAGGCAATACAATCTTGGGCAAAAAAATGAAAGACTCGATATCTCCTCGAGATGGCAACGGGAACAGGGAAGACAACAACCTCTGCAGCCATCTGTAAGCTCTTTCTTCAAACAGGAAATGCAAAAAGAATCCTCTTCCTCGTGGATCGTATCGAACTCGAAGATCAGGCTCGAAAGGCTTTCAAAGAAGAGATATTTAAGGGAGTTTATTTTGTTGATACGATAAAATCTGGAGAATGGAAAAAGTGCCAGATAGTCGTCTCGACGATCCAAACACTGATGGCAGGGGATCGTTATAGGGAGCTCTTTTCTCCGACTGATTTTGAACTCGTGATCTCTGATGAAGCACATCGCTCAATCGGAGGAAACGCTCGGGCAGTATTTGAGTACTTTATCGGATACAAGCTCGGACTCACTGCAACACCAAAAGACTATCTCAAATGAATCGATGAAAAAGCTGGAATGACAGAAAATCCAAAAGCCCTAGAACTCCGAAACCTCAGAGATACCTATAAGACATTCGGTTGTGAAGCAGGAGAGCCAACCTATCGATATGATCTGAGTGAATGAGTAAAAGAAGGATTCTTGATCAATCCGTATGTCATCGATGCTCGAACAGATATCACAACGGAGCTCCTCTCTCAGGAAGGATTCGTCGTAGATGTAGAAGATGAGGATGGTGAATCTACGGAAGAAACATTTTGAATTCGAGACTTTGAGAAAAGATTTTTCAATGAAAAAACGAATCGTATATTTGCAGAAGCTATCATCAATAATGGACTTATAGATCCGATTACTGGGGAATTCGGGAAAATGCTAGTGTTTGCAGTGAGTCAGCCCCACGCTGCCAAGATCGTGAATCTTCTCAATGAACTCGCGATGAAGAAGTGGCCATGAAAATATGAATCTAATTTTGCCATACAGGTCACAAGTAATGTGATGCGTTCCCAAGACTATACCAAGGACTTCACCAACAATCGCCTCTCAGGTCGATCCAATTTTGCAGAAGATACTCATCCAGACTATAACACTGGAAAAACTCGTATATGTGTCACAGTCGGGATGATGACTACAGGATATGATTGTCCAGATCTCCTCGGGGTCGTACTCCTCCGTCCCGTCTTTTCTCCTGCTGACTTCGTCCAGATGAAGGGGCGAGGTACTCGCAAGCATATATTTCTCTATCAGGAAACAGGAGAAACAACAGAAAAAGAAAAATTCCTCCTAATAGATTTCTTCTGAAATTGTGAATACTTCGAGAAGGATTTTGACTACAATAAAAAAGGCTTAATGGACATTTCCTGGTAGGTTTTTTCTTGAGTTTTCCGCATAATAGAGAGGTTTATCCTCTCTATTTTATTTTTATGATTAAAATCTGTAAGAAATGTCAGGGAAAATCGATTCAGAAGTTTGGTAAAAT
>JANOIH010000041.1:0-53304 GCA_031407385.1 Candidatus Altimarinota bacterium
AGTGAATATTCTCTCATCTTAAACCAAAGGTAAAACTTCATCGTGGACTCACTAAAGAAAGAAGACTCAGTTTAGCACTGAGTCTTCTTTGGAAGGAGTAAATTGAGATGAAAAACCTACCAACTTTTGTCCATTAAGCCATAAAAAACTCGATCTCCCAAAATTCAGTCCACCAAGAGAAGGACCAATAGAGCCACCAGAACCCCCAGCTGATGATCTCGATGCCCAGATGCATGACCAGATCCGTACAGAGACGATCATCCAGATCTGACTAGAGTGAATGCGTATCGACCAAGAGCTCTATCGAAAACCGACTCATGAACAGTTCGAGTATGTCGTCCAGAATAGTAACACCATCAAAGATGTCTACGATACTGCAGGTATAGAGTGAGTAGAAGAATTTCTCAAGAGTGAAGTATTCAACAAGCCCAATGAATACTGGAATCCAGAGAAGATCCGTGATTCCTAAGAGAAGATCCACCATACGGGACGTCGTTTAGGGCTCAGAGAGATGATATCCAAGGCTTTTGGATTCCTCCGATGATTCGAGACTCGTGATGAGCGACTCGATACTGAGTGGCAAAAATATCTGATCACCGAGCATCCACAGATAGAAACAGGAGAGCAGATACGCAAACTCAAGCTCATATTCGAGAGCTATCTCGCCGATGCGAGCTTCCGTCAGATCATCGATAGTGGTAGACTCGGACTCCTGGATACACACAGTGGGCTCGTGAGTATATCTGATATCTCTCTTGTATGAGGCAAGCAGACGATAGACTCGGTACGCAGTTATTCGAGCGAGTACCTCACTGGTGCCATGAGAGAATTTAGCCTTGTAAAATAATATATGCTCACTTCCGTTACCAAGAACCGTATCAATGCCTGTCGAGATATCCTCGTCGGAAAAATCCCTGATCCAAAATGACAGATTGATCAGATCACCAATGCACTCGTCTACAAGTTCATGGATGACCAAGATCGTTCGAGTCGAGAACTCTGAGGAGTCGCGAGCTTTTTTGTTGATGACTACGAGCGATACGCTTGGACGAGGTTATTTGATACCAAACTCACGAATCAAGATCGTGCCAACCTCTATATCGAGTGACTCGACAAGCTCTCGAAGGCAGATCATCTCCCAGATCTTTTCAAGCAGATTTTCAAGGACGCATATCTCCCATTTCGTGATGCCAATACTATCGTGATGTTCCTCACTGAGATCAATGGGTTCGACTATCATCACTCTGAAGAGCTCGGGAATGCCTTCGAATACCTCCTCTCGATTATGGGAAGTCAGGGAGATGCCGGTCAGTTCCGTACACCTCGGCATATTATCGAGTTCCTCGTGGATGTCGTAGATCCTCAGAAACATGAGACGATCCTCGATCCAGCCTGTTGAACCGCAGGATTCCTCGTCGAAGCATTCACTCACATACGAGACAAGTGAGATCTCGGAGTCCAGGATATCGCACAACTCTCAGGCAATATCACGGGAGTCGATATCGATCCTGGTATGGCGAAGATCGCTCGAGTCAATCTCTATCTCCACGGATTCAAGACTCCGAAAATCACAGAAAATGATACTCTCACAGATGAGAAACTCTGGGGACACAAGTATGATGTCATCCTCGCAAATCCACCATTCATGACACCAAAGGGTGGTATCCAGCCACATGATAAGTTCGCGATCCGTGCCAATCGTGCCGAGGTCCTCTTCACCGACTATATCGCTGAGCATCTCCGTCTCCATGGTCGTGCTGGTATCATCGTCCCTGATTGAATTGTGACAGCTACCAACGCTGAATACTATACTTCGTTAAGGCGGAATCTCGTAAATTGATTCTTATGGTGAGTCGTTTCCTTGCCTGCTTGATTATTTGAGCCATATTCTAAAAGCAAAACATGGATATTATTCTTGGATAAAGATTTAAATAAGTCGCGTGATTCTATTATTTTTTGAGAAGTTCTAAATGATTGATTTGAGTTAAATAGTACTAGAAAACCCATAAGTAAAAATGATCTACCTGAAATTTTAGAATGATTGCTAAAATGGAAATCATCCTCAATAAAACCAAAAGATAGTAGATTTAGCTTTGTTGAAAAAACTGATCTACTAAAAAACTCAAAGATAATTCTCTCTCCTAATTCTTACAAAACTATTAATCTAAAACCATGATTCGTAAGAATTTGAGATTTACTTGAGAAAAGTAATTCTTGAAAGGTTGGTAATCAATCTGCTGTTCCAGTGATGTCTATAACAATGGAAAATTGATTAATTGATCAGTCTAAAAAATTCAAAAAACGGATTGCAAATTTAGATACGTCAAAATATAAGCTTGTAAGGAAGAATGAACTAGTTGTCTGATTTCCAATGGATGAATGAGTTCTGGGCTTTCAGAAAGATTATGAATTTGCAGCAGTCAGTCCAGCATATGATATATGGACACTAAAAGATAACAATACTAATATTGAAGCACTTGAGTTAATATTAAGAAGTAAAACAGCAAGAGAGAATTACGCTAAACTTACTAGGTGAACCGCTAATCGAAGAAGAGTTGTACCTAAGGATGATTTTTTAAAGATGGAAATTCCTGATCCGAATAATGAAAACATAATGAGGTTAGTTGAATTTATTAAGAGAAAAAGAAGTCTTGAGATAGAAATTAAGAGTATTGAATGAAAAATAGATAACTGATTAATTGATCTATGGAATGATTAATCTTTCAATATCTATAGATGATTACCAAAAAAGTTGTACTTAATAGATATTTATTACGTACAACCCTCTTCCATCTCTCGAAATCCAACAATCTATCGTCGAACGGATCCAGGAAGAGCAAAGACTCGTCGATGCGAATCGTAGGCTCATCGAGATATATGAAGGGAAGATCAGGGATCGGATGGATGAGGTGTGGGGAGTGAAATAATCTATATGAAATATGAACTGGAGATATAAAATCCTCAAAAAATATCTGAAAGAAGCTCTTTTCGCAAGCATATTTGTTACGATATTCATACTCGTACTGATAATCGCAAATCAGTTCTTCGGGTGGCAATTTGACTGGCATCAGATAGATCCTATAGATCTACCGCCGATCTGGATCCGAGCTCTTGTGAGTGTATGTACATTTATCACAATAGGGAAGTTATTATTTGAGTCGTATTTTTACAAGGCATTATACGAGATTACGAGATTCTTATGATTTTCATATAGGGATTATGAGAAAATAAAGAAGAAAGTTTGGTATTTTCTGATGATAGTTGTCGCTCTGGTGCTGATACCCTGGATTATTGATATCTTGAACTCTATTATCTCGTTTTTCTTCAATAGTTATCAATTTTTTCTCCAGTCTCTTCCACTTTTAGGTATTTCTCTTGGAGTAACAAGTATATGTATACTAGAGTATATCTATATCGTGAGGAAAGAACCCACCGTGAGAGAAAATATCCTTTCTCAGATACGAGTGAGCTGGAGGGACAGATAGATGATATGGTATATGAGTTATATGGACTCACTCCTGAGGAGATAGCGATAGTGGAGGGGCGGTAGGAGATAGTATGATTATCTGAATCGAGTATTAGTATACAATATATACAATAATATACACTTCTTGCAAGGGATTTTGCTTGGAGACAGTTTGATTTTGGATATACTGCTCATATCTATTCATGCTTCTCTATGACTCCCTCACTCTTCGACTCTATCCGTCATACCAACGAACACGATCAGGAGTACTGGTCAGCTCGTGAGCTCCAGACACTTCTCGGCTATGAGAAGTGGGAGCGATTCTCGTGAGCTATCGAACGTGCTATCGAATCCTGCAAAAACAGCAAACAGAAGCCACAAGACCATTTCGCCGGAGCCGGGAAAATGGTATCATTGGGTTCATGATCTGAGAGGGAAGTCTCTGACTATCATCTCTCACGCTATGCGTGCTATCTCATCGCTCAGAACGGTGATCCACGCAAGACAGAGATTGCAGAGGCACAATCATATTTTGCTATACAGACTCACAGGCAAGAGGTATCTGAGAATCTCATCGAAGACAAGAAGCGAGTCGAGCTGAGATCCGATCTCACTGAGCATAACAAGAATCTCGCGAGTACCGCGAAGAAGGCGGGAGTCTGGAACTATGGTGAGTTCACAGACTATGGATATATGGGGCTCTATGGAGGCATGCGGTCTCATGATATACACACCAAGAAAAAACTGAAACCGACAGAAAAAATCCTCGATCACATGGGCAGTGAGGAACTCGCAGCCAATCTCTTCCGTGCGACACAAGCCGAGGCCAAGATCAAAAGAGAAAATATCAAATGACAGTCAAGCGCGAGTCAGGCTCACTATGAAGTAGGAAAGAAGATCCGATCGACGATCCATGAGATCGGTGGGGCGATGCCAGAGCATCTAGAGACTCCAGAGAATATATCTCGGGTGAAATCCAGAATCAAAAAAGAAGAGAAGGGTCTCTTGTAGGGCTCTAATTCTATTGCATATGTATTATGAATGAGGCATATGATGATTATAGGTACAGAAAATCATATAAAAGTTTACATGTTCTATTGATTTCTCTATCCTCCTCCCAAGAATCTATAGTTCTATATTTTATATTCCAAAAATCTATAAAAAATTGGAATATAAATATCTATATTCCAAAAATCTATAAAAAATTGGAATATAAAGTTTGATATATGCAAAAAATCAATATAATTGATGTATATTTCTTAAATCCCTACCTATGGACACTCCATTCCAATCTGGTGCATGGAAAGAGCAATATTGATATCGGAGTTTTTTGCCGAATCTGATCAATAGATCCTTTACTTGGGATGATCCTCGTATCAATATACTTCTCGAAAAAGCGAATTTTGAACTCTGAAAACTCGAAAGTTTCTCGAGTTTTATACCAGATATAGATTTTTTTGTATCGATGCATGTCTGAAAAGAAGCAATAAAATCAAGTCGTATAGAGTGAACGAAGACAAAATTTGATGATCTTTTTCTCGAGGAAAATAGTGAGCAGACGACAGAAGAGAGAGATGACCACCAAGAGGTAAGGAACTATATTCAATGACTCAATCATGGTATATCTACACTGGAGAATCTGCCACTCTCATTCCGCTTGTTCAATGATATCCATAAGATGCTCCTCACGAGCGTGCGATGAGAGTATAAAAATCCATGAGAGATACGACGGAGTCAGAATTGGATTGGTTGATCCAATCTTTCGAATGCCTTTTTTGTGCCACCTCACCATGAGGATCTCGATATATTGACGACAGATTTGGAGAAATTCATCCATAATGATGCTCTCCAGATACCAGAACTCATCAAAGTGGCTCTTGCTCATTACCAATTTGAGACTATTCATCCATATCTCGATGGCAATGGGCGTATCGGACGACTTATTATTATTTTATACCTCATAGAGAAAAAAATACTATCACGCCCCATACTCTATATATCTGATTTCTTTGAACGCAATAAGTGAAGTTATTATGATGCACTCACTATGGCTCGTAGCTCTAATAATATAGAACATTTTATATTATTTTTTCTTACAGGTATTATAGAGACATGCCAGTCTTCATTGAGGACATTTCAGTCTATTATCCAGATGAAAAAAGAAATTGAAGAGAAGATCCTATGATTCGGGGCTCGTGCAGAAAGAGCACATACACTTCTGGTGCATCTGTTTTCTCATCCAATTATCTCTATATCAGATATAGCCAATCTCCTCGGTGTAACTCATACAACTGCCAATACATTGATCCAGATATTCAAGGACATATGAGTGCTCCATGAAATTACAGGTTTCAAAAAACATAAGATATATATTTTCGAAGACTATATCAAGTTGTTTCGATAGGCCCCCAAATAATCCCTCCACCTATGTCCTCTTGGCTCATGAAATCCGAACCCACAGAATACTCGATAGACCACCTCGCACGAGATGGATCATCGAGTTGGTTCTGAGTGCGTAACTATCTCGCTCGCAACTATATGCGTGACCTGATGCAGGTTGGCGATCGGGTATTTTTCTACCACTCGTCGTGTGCAACTCCTGGTATCGTCTGACTCGCAGAGGTGGTATCTCCAGCTCACCCAGATGAGACGCAGTTCATCATCTGAGACAAGCACTATGATCCGAAGGCAACTCGAGAGCGCCCGATATGGATGTGTGTAGATGTTGGATTCGTCTCGAAGTTCTCTGATATCCTCTCGATCACAGAGATCAGGAATATTCCCGAACTTGCCACCATGAAGCTCCTCGAGAAGGGAAGTCGACTCTCGATCACGCCTGTGACAGATATCGAGAGCGAGAGTATCATGAAGATTATAGAGAATAGAGCTGTTCTATAGATATCTTCATATCTGACTTCTTATGCTGCTCGAATATACTCGCATCTCCTGCTTGTATCTGTGCGTTCACAGCGATATATGGTTTGCCATCTATGGAGAGCCATTTTTTGTGTATAGGCCTCACAGAGAGTTCTAGAGCATATGTATTCCTGAAATATTCTTGTACATATCTGCGAGTGTCTCGATCTAGAGATGGTGGGAGGATGAAGGGGGAGTATCATATTTTTTCTGTCATGTCGACGAAGGAGACATCTTGCTCTGTTGTATTTCAGGGCAAGATTTCTCGACTTCGGCTGTCGCCTTCACTCGAAATGACGGAGTCAGGGGAACCATAGTAAATCCGATGATCCTGATGGAGTATCACGACGACCGTCGCATCGGGGATAGGGAAGGATACAGATACTTTTGACTCTTGTGGTTCCATGCTTCCTCTCGTCTCATAGAACAGTCCATGAGGGATAGGGTGATGGTCCCAATCGATCGATGAGGGGTTTTTGAGATCTATCATACTCGCGAAGTCCATGAGAGCATTATTGATGGCACGGATGAAGGTTTTCTGGTCTCATCCCTCCCTTGATAAGGTTTCGAGTCCTCCACTTTTATGCGGCGAGTTATACCGCAGGAGAAGGTTAGGATGGGTTTCACTATGAGGAATTCCTTTTTGTGTAACTCCCTCTAACTCCCTCTTTTCAGAGGGAGAACCCAGAAACTCTCGAAAATCCTTCTCAATCTCCTCTTTCTCTAATTCACTGAGTTTCAGTATTTTAGAGCCATGATAGTATCGTGCGAATACCTTCTCGAGGTTGGTATCCCATGACAGATATGGTTCTCCGTAGGCGAAGGCGAGGATCGCAGATGAAGTATATCATCATACCCCTGGGAGTGTCATAAGTGACTCCTTATCTCGTGGGAATATTCACTGATATTCACTCCTGACTATCTGCGCTGTCTTGAGTATATTGCGCGCACGAGAGTAGTACCCGAGTCCCTGATAATAAGGGAAGAACTCCTCATAACTCGCTCATGCGAGACTCTGAACTGTCGGGTACTTATCCAACATCTTCTGATAAAAAGGGATCACACGGTCGACTTGTGTCTGCTGGAGGAGGATCTCAGAGAGCCAGACACGGTATCATAACTCTATATGTGTATAATCCCGCCACGGCAGATGATGTCTACCATGTTCCTCGTACCAGGTGAGGAGGAGTTGCCACGGGAATGATGGAAGTGGATTCTTGTGCATAGAGGAAATATATGGATTTTTGAGTTTTTGGCTAGTTTTTGCGGAAAAAAGTGATTCAATATTGTCTACAGAACCCCATATTTTGTGTTGCATTCATACTCGATACCCCTATAATCTGTGTATTATTATATTTGTGTATGCGTACTTTTCTTCGGACTTTTCTCATAGCGCTCGCTGGACTCTGAGTCAGCTTGCTCGGATACTATGCGTATACGATAGCAACCAGTACTCTCTCTTTTCCTTTTGTCGGGCAAGAGACACAACAGGGAAGTGCTCTGCGGTTCGCAGTGGCTCGTCCGACTTGGCTCATGCAGAGTGGGACTGGGGATGTCCTCGATCGTGATGCACTCCTGGTATCCCTCTCTCGTGATGGTGTGAGTTGGGATCCAACTGTATCTGGAGAAGGGAGACTCGTCGTCAGTGGTGAGTTCGTCGAGATAGCCAACTATCGCAGCGAACAGGATACGCGTATCCATATCGATGCGGACACATATAACGTACGCAGGAGTACTCCCTATCAGCTCCCACACTCCCTCGATCTCGTCGATACCAAGATCCCACATAACCTCTCTATACAACCGACTGGACTCCTACGTGATCGCATATTCTCCCTCGAGATGTATGGATATACAGGACTCTCGATACCTGATATCCGGTGGTATATACACACAGATGTGAGTCGAGGCTGTACTATGAGTGACGACTGGGACTCGGCAGTATGGCGTCCTGTGAGTGTCACTGAGATAGTGAGTGATCAGGTCTGACAGATCGAGCGTGCTCAGTATAGACTCAGCTATGATAGTACACTCCCACGCGTCTGTATCATCGCATGAGTAGGATGAGACTTCGCCACAGTGGTCGACACTCGTATATCTCCATTCGTCACGACACCAGCCGTGACATCTATGCTGTCGCCTGAGTATGACCTGCAGAGTGAGATCGAGTTCCGATTCTCTCATGATATATTCGCTGATACAGGAGCCCTCTATAGTGATGCGTATATCGAGCATCGCCGCCTCCAGAAGATCAGCATCCTCCAGTCACTCGATATCTCACCCGCAGTCCCACTCACCGAAGAGCAGATCATGCTCTCACCAGATCGTGTGACGATCCTGGGTGCCTTCCAGGAAGGAACTGAGTATACGATACGACTCCGAGACGTCATGGATGAGTATGGGCGCGAGTCTGATACCAAGTTCGTATTTACTCCTGTTTCAGAGCCTTTTCTCTCACTCGGACTCACGGGTCGGCGTACGATGTTCCGTGCTGGAGAGGATATAGGTGCCAAGATGTACGCGATGAAAACCCCCAAAGATAGCTATACGATGAAGCTCTGTCGTATCTCGATGGAGTGATATGCTCGTGCAGAACGTATGATCGCAGAGGGCAAGCGTGAGGATATCGAGAGTATCTATAGTATGATCGACGGTGGAACTGATACATCAGCGTGTACCAAAAAAGATATCGTGATCGCCTCTGGTGCAGTTGTCGCAGCGTTCTCTATCCAGGATATGTATACGGATCGTACGATCGCTCCAGGGCTCTATATCATCGCTCCACGAGAAAAATCAGATGCTCTCGCTTTTAACCGTATGGTACTCCCACGGGTATTCTCAGTGGTCGATTCTCAGATAACGATGAAGGTAGATGCGAGTGGCAAGATGTCGTTCCTCGTGACCGATATCAACACGGGTGCTCCCCGCGCAGGGCAGGAGATAGAGCTCCGCAAAAATATACTCAGAACCTATACTGAGAGTTGGGATAGCGTGAGTCAACAGTCGATCAAGACGTATCTGCCTTTTACCAATAGATCCTTCGCCACTGGTGTCGTCCTCGGGACCACTCTCGGTGATGGGTCGTTCCAGATCCAGAGAGATGCACTCATCCCTGGTGAATATAGCCCACCATATGGACTCATGTATGAGTGGTATGATGACTATGAGGGGCAGTATCAGTCCTTCGTGGCAACTACTCTGGGCGATGGGCACTTCGGATATGTCGTGAGTACGTGGAACGATGGGATCACGGGATGGAACTTCGGACTCAAGGACTCGGACTACTCATGGGAGACTCGCGGAGCCTATATGAGCTATCTCCATACTGATCGCAAGCTCTACCTCCCATGAGAGAAGGTATATCTCCATGCCATCATCCGTGCGGATGCTGACTCCCTGACGATCCCAGTAGGAACTCAGTTCACCCTCAAGGTCACTGATCCTATGGGAACAGAAGTACAGAGTATGGTGCTAGTACCGAACGAGTTCGGTACGATATCGACAGAACTCGATCTCGATAAGAATGCTTCCCTTGGATCCTACATGGTCCAACTCTCACTGACCGCCGATGATACAGAGACAGTCGAGAACGGATATACCAACTTCCAGGTAGAGGTATTCAAAAACCCAACCTTCACTGCCAGCGTCAAGCTCACGAGTCCTGATATCGAGAATGATATCCTCCTCACGCTCCGCAAAAAAGATAATACCGATAGATCGTATCCGTGGTACAAGGATGTGTATAGTTCCACATTCTCTATCGATGGTATCGTGAAGGCGAACTCCTATAACTGAGCACAGATGAAGGGGATACCCTTCTCATATCGCATCTACCGCTCACCATACTATGATAGCTCGTACTGGAGTGACTGCTTCTGGGGATGCTACTATGAACCGAGCCCTGAGTTCTATACTGAGGGAACTGGCGTGATCGACCACGATGGCGTTGGCATACTGCATGTTCCAGTAGAGTTCTCATCGTTCTATGATGACTACGTCTATACGGCAGAAGTGACGATCCGTGATCCATCGACAGGAGAGACTGTTGTCACACCGAGCACACTCCTCGCTCGTCTGCCACAGGAGTACAAGGCTTTTGATCCCTACAATCCTCTCATATTCACTCCAGTTGCGAAGATCCTATCACCAGGGGATACTCTCTCGGGAAGTCTCTCTTTTGTCTATGGGAAGTGGGATGCTTCACTGAAGAATAAGTACCGATATGAACTCATCCATCGTGAGTATAGTCGTACACTCATAGATGATCTGCGTGTGCGTGATACAGCGATCACTGATTCTCATGATGTCAGTGTCCTCTCAGGGGCGATTCTCGGTACTGGTCTCTCGCTCTCTACGAAGTGACTCTCTCCGTGAGAGTATCATCTGCGTGTCAGTCCGATCACGGATGGGACAGATACACCACCCGAGACGAGCATATCGGATACGCTTATCTATGTCACTGGGAATTTTGTCGATGCGAACGCTAGCCTACGTGTCATCCCAGAGAAGACGATCTATCATGCAGGAGAGACCGCCCGTGTGATGATCACGACACCCTTTACCGGAGGGTATCTCTATATCACTCGTGAGCGAGGATGAGTACTCGATCATGAGTACGTAGAGGTGACGGGCAATACACTCCTGCGTGAGTATATCATCGATGATACTTTTTACCCCAACGTCTATATCGGAGTCGTCGCGTTCGCCCCTCAGTATACCTCAGGGAACCGCAACTATGCCGTCGGTTATGGAGAGATCATCACCGATCTCGCCGATAAGAAGGCGAGTCTCACTATCACTCCAGATAAGACCACCTACAAAAACCGTGAAACCGTGAATCTCTCCCTCCATCTCACGGATAGATCTAACACTCCACTCGTAGGTGAAGTTGCCGTCATGGTCGTCGATGAGAGCCTCATACGCCTCCTCGGCAATATCGATCTGGATGTGGTTGCGAAGTTCTTCCGTAAGGCGCCATTCACCATGAAGACGGCCCTCTCAGCTATTGGTATGGAGAAAAACCGATTCCTCTCACGCAAGTGATCCAACGGATGAAGTGGAGATAAGTGAGGTGGGGGTATCGCACTCGCATCACGGATACTATTCCGCAACACTGCCTACTACAATCCATCGGTTCGTACTGATGCCAAGGGTGATGCGAAGGTATCGTTCACTCTCCCAGACAACATCACTGACTATCGTATCATCACGATCGGTCAGACGAAGGACTCACGTTTCGCCGTAGCACAAGAGACGATCCAGGTACGCAAGGACTATACTATCGAGACTCATGTACCCTATATCGCCTATCCTGGAGATACGTTCCAGGCGATAGCCACAGTATATAACGCCACCAAAAAAATCACCAGTGCCACCGTAGTCACCACCTTCGGTTCTGGTGCTGATGCTCTCACACTCGAGAAGTCTGTCGTCATCCAGGCATTCTCGAGTACTGCGGTCGATGTCACTATCCCAGTCGGGAAGAACTGGAAGTGAGATATACCATACACGATCACCGTCCGAGAAAAAGAAACACCACTCGATAGCATCACACGTACGATACGTATCGCTGACATCCCACTCATCGAGGCAGTATCGAGACAGGCATGAGTCCTCACTGGAACCCAGACGAGTCTCGATCTCATCCCACTCACTCGTGATATCGACCCCAAGAAGTCTCATATCGTCATGCGCACCGCTCGTGGACTCCTCAGAGATCCTGCATCTACTCTCGCAGGTCTCATAGAGTATCCGTATGGATGTATCGAACAGACGATAGCGAGTACACTCCCGAACGCTATAGCACTCCGATTTGCTTCACTTCTCGACATCACTATAGATACACCATCAGCCCAACAGAACCTCGACGATGGAGTCGCGAAGATACTGCGCATGCAGACATGGGGTGGCTGGAAATACTGGGAAGATGATGCGAGTGCACATCCACAGGTCACACCATACGTGATCCGATCTCTCTATGTGCTCCGTGATATGGGAGTGACTATCCCACAGTCATCTATCGATGCGGGACTGCAGTATATCGTCGATATGGTCGACTATCAGGGAACATCACTCGATGGAGATGCTTTTGCTGAGATATTCGCAACCCTCGCACGTGCTCGTCATCCACGCGCACTCTCACTCGTACCACGTCTGGAGGAACTCCGTAAGGGGAGAGCACTCCCGAGTACAGACACGACTCCAGTGTATGCGACCAAGTTCTCTCGTCATGGACTCCTCATGTATGTACGTGGACTGCAGTATCTCGGCCAAGTGCCTGAGGACCTCTTCGGAGAGCTCCGAACTGCTATGGACAAGGATGTATCAACGACATATTGGTACTGGGATACGAGTGCTGATCTCTCGATCTATGCATGACTCCTCCTCGATCGAGGAGACCTCAGAGGTGCGACGACACTCCTCGATCGACTCACGAGAGAGACTAACCTGACTTCATACTATGTGTCTACCCAGACTAAGATACAACTCCTCCTCGCTCTCACCCGTCATAGAGAACTGACGAACAAGAAGTGAGATATCACCATGACACTGAGATCCGATGGACTCATCGCCAATCTCGATCTCATAGGGAAGGCGTATTCTCGTAGTGTCGATGTCGCTCGTGATACTGCGTCCGATACGCTCTCACTCACTCGTGGCACCGGTGCTGCACCGACATTCTATGAGCTCCTCCAGTATGATGTTCCTAGTGACATATTCCAGATGCAGCCGACATCAGCACGTGGCATGACAGTATCGCGAGTATTTGAGTCGGTAGATGAGTCTCGTGGTATCGATACAGATGGTGCGTGGATCATGACAACGCCCATCACAGATAGTATATTCCAGAAGTGACAACTCTATCGGGTGACACTGACAGTGACCCCACCACCTACGAGTGGAGTGAGTTACTACCTCACACTCGAGGACTTCGTACCATGAGGCTGGCGACCGATTCGATGAGTATTCACGACCGAGAGTCGCTCGACAACTGATACGAACCAGGATGGATCATATTGGAACGGTTGGTCCCATGTCGAGGCCCGTGACGATCGTATCCTCGCGACAGCAGACTCTCTCTGGTCATCAGATCCACAGACGTATACCTACTATATCCGACCAGAGTATGTCGGTACCTACCTCCTTCCACCAGTCACTGCCTATTACATGTATCGTCCTGAGGTCCATGCTATCGGTCGATATGAGCGGGTCGAGGTACGAGAGTAGCACGATTGAAAAATATCAGGAAATCAATACCAATATTTGATTATGAGGACTTCGTCCTCTTAAAACTGCATTCCGTTCAGAAAGAATGCAAGCATTATTTCTTCACTCCATTTTTTCTTTATGAGGCTTTGCCTCTTAGATCTGCGTTCCATTCGCAGATAAAATAAATTTTATCCTCTCATTCCACTTGATCTATGAAATGCCCAAAATGTAAAAATCTCGATACCAAAGTAATCGACTCTCGTGCCACAGAAGACGGGAAGGCGATCCGCCGTCGCCGTGAGTGTGAGAAGTGTGGTGCACGCTTCACGACGTTCGAGCGACTGGAGTTCATCTCGTTCATGGTGACCAAGTCATCGGGCGAGAGTGAGCCATACGATCGCACCAAGGTGATGAACTCCATGATGAAGGCTCTGACGAAGCGAGACTTCAACCCAGAAAAGCTCGAAGATGCAGTGAACTCACTCGAGAACGAGTGGGCACAGAACAAGCAGGGGATCACCTCGAAGCGTGTCGGTCGAGATATCCTCCGCAAGCTGCGAGATCTCGACGAAGTAGCATTCCTCCGGTATGCATCGATCTATCATAACCATGAGAGTGTCCGTGGATTCGTGAAGTTCATCGAAGATGAGCTCGGATAATACTTTTCTAACTTTTCATACTCGTTGTGTCAGGAGCCAATACTATCACTATCATCCCACTGTCGAAGTCAGCCATAGAGGCCCCACTCATATCGAGTGAGGCTCTTGGTGTGATCCGTGAGAACAAGCATCTCGGGAAGAAAACCCTCCTCTTCTATAACCGTCGTGGGACGGCTCGCGCATGGATGTGTGGTGACTGTGGTCACTTCGAGAAGTGTCCACACTGTGATATCGCTTTTGCCTACCACTCCAGTCCTGTGAAGCGGCTCGTCTGCCATCAGTGCAACGCTGTTGCTCCTTTTCCTATCGAGTGTGCTCACTGTCGTGGCTCTCGTATCACTGGAGTCGGTATCGGTATCGAGCGGATCGCGACAGAACTCCAGACTCTCCTATGAGAGGATATATCCCTCCTGCGTATCGACTCCGATACCAAGTCCAAGACCCGAGATATCATGACAGATATATGAGTATCCGATGTTATCCTCGCGACCAATCTAGCGTCCACTCTCGTGCACCCAGGTATCGGTGCGGTGATACTGCTCTCGTTCGAGGTCAACCTCTCGATACCTGAGTACGATATGGAAGAGCAACTTTTCGATGAGATCCTCTTCTACAAAAAACAAAAACTCCCAATCTACCTCCAGACCTACACACCCGATCATCCACTCATCCGTGAGATCCTCACAGGGAACCAGAAGAGCTTCTTCGAGTGACTCCAGCGAGAGCGTCGAGCGTTCGTCTATCCGCCGTTCGCAGAGTTCGTCACGATACGAGTGCATCACGCCTATCAGAAGAGCGTCACTACTATGATGACACACTTAGTCACCAAGATCGCGGCACTACGAGATGATACGATATTTACTGCTGCAGATACTGACATCTGGGAGAAGCGGTGAGGGGAGTGGTCGCAGAAGATCATCATCAAGGGGAAGAATATAGCTCCGCTCGTACGAGAACTCGAGATAGAGGTGGTACGCAATCGATCCGTCTCTCTGGAGTGGAACTAGAGACTATATGCTACAATTCAAAATATTCCTTTGGTTTGTCATCTCGTAGAGATCCCTTTCAAACTCATCTTATGAGAATTTGATAATATTTTGCTCATGAGTACAAGAAAAAGGGATTCCTCCGTTTCACTGCGGAATGACAAAAAACCAATCTATAAGTAGTATCTACACCTCTATCTCTCCACGTCTCGCTATGCTCCAGACGAGGACTGCGAGTATGATCAGGCCGAATATGATAAAGAATCCAGCATACCCAAGTATGCCAAGGATAAATCCTCCGAGTATCAGTCCGATCACGTTCGCGAGGTTCTGCAGTATCTTCATCGGTCCTGCAGAGGCGTTGGCATCGATCTCAGTGAGTCCCATCTTCTCTGCATATATATGGTTATAGCTCTCGAGGAACTCACGCTGTCCGAGTCCCATGCCACAGGCGTATCCGATACTATTGATGAGCGCACAACTGAGTATAGCAACGAGCCCACTCTCTGAGAGGAGTCCGAGAGCGATCAGTGATCCTCCTGAGAGAGCGAGTCCCATATAGGCGACAGTCTTGATCCCGATCTTCTCAGCGAGGTTGCCTGCGAACTCTTGGAGGCCGAGTGCTGGGAGTGCGATCAGTGCGAGTAGGACATAACTCCATCCTGGCTTCTGTGTATCGAGGAAGTCGATGAGGAACGTGGATGCGAATGTATCCCAGAATCAGAATATCAGGATCAGTGACATCGTCCAATAGAGGATGAGGTGGATCGGGAGTCCCGTCATGATCTGATATATCGTATGAGCTGTCTTCTTGCTCTCTATAGCGAGTTCGGTCCAGACGATTTTTTTTTCTTCTTTTTTTGGTGGTTTGAGGAATATATATTTGGCATTTTCTATGATCTTGGGGAGGTCGACGGCCTGTATCTTCTGTGTGAGATATTCTCCTACGTTCTCTGTGTTCATGCGTCTCACAGCAACCGTGAACGATACGATATCCTGAGCCTCGATACTCGTAGTTGCGTTATCGAAGAATCGACTCGTAAAGGCCAAGAACCCCACTATAACTACCGCGAGCGCCATCACGGCAAAAGTCGGGTTCACAGAGAGTATCACTCCTGAGAGCACGAGACCCACGAGAGAACCCAGACCATAGGTGATGTTGTTGCGAGCGAGGATCTTCCCATATTCGCTCGGACTCGCATGCGAGAGGATGTATCCATAGGTCGATATATCGTTCATCTCCTTCGCCAGACCATAACACAACGACGCGATGATGATGAGGATCCAGTTGAGACTATGACCGAAGAACCAACCCAGCACTGACTCAGACCCATCTGGTATAACCATCCTCGATACATCACCGACAACTGCAAAGAAGTTATAGATAAAACTAAAAAATATCCCCGTAGCGATCAGTTGCGCGATCGCCGCTATGATAAAAAGCTTCTTCGTCGAATAGTATCGCTGGAGTATACCAACTGGGATATCGAGGAAGAAGGCGATCAGATTCGCCACACCGAGGAACACTCATACGAGCGCGATGCTCTCGAGCTGGAAGGTAAAAAAGAATACCACCGAAAAGTGAAATATCATCCATACAAATCCCTGGAACGCATTCGTCAGATAGAAGTTCTTGAGTCGAGTTCCTGAGAGGGCCGTATTGGCTGTGATGACTATGGGGTTGGCTCGTCTGTGTTGTGCGGATGTCTGAGTTATCTGTGGTTGCGGAGTGATGCCATGGGGCTCGTCCGTGACAGGAGGGATATCCATACGTATATATTGAGAAAAATAACCAACGACTTACTATCGGTTATATTTTCTGAGGTTAAAGCTTCCTTCTGACCAAGGAATATAAGAGAAGTATACCGCTTTGATCTTGAATATACAAAAAAATGCAAGGTTTCTCCTTGCATGATAGTATGGATATGTTACTATAATTCTTCTTTTTGTGAGTTTTGCTATTTTTTATAAGATCCCACCTTTTGTCATTCCGCAGCTTGCGGAGGAATCCCTTTCAAACTCATCTTATGAGATATTGATTCTTTCCTTCTCATAAGGGTAAGAGAAAGGGATCCCGCGTACGCGGGATGACAAAATCGAGCAGTTGTATTGGTGGTATCCTTATATATTCGGGATCTGAGCGATACTGCGGATGAGGTTGTACTTCTGTGCTTGTTGGTACTTCTGTACTCACTCGAGTTCGAGTCTGGTCTGTTTCTGCTTGATGAACTTCTGGAGGAGCATCTCAGCCTCATGAGCGTTCTGCGCATCGCGGAGGGTATCTATCATCTCCACCGCCTCTTCGAGGAGGGCACGGTTCGCGGAGTCTACCTCCTTGCGCACCATCACCATCTCCAGGATATAGCTATCCCAGTGATCGAGTATATGTTGTTGACGCTCTGGAGTGAATGCCGCAAATATCACCGCTATATTATGGCAGTCTTCTCTAGAGAGTGGGCATCGTTCGAGGAGGAGCTGGAGACGCGTATTTGCCATAGGGAAGACGAGTGACAAAAAGGAACGAGATCAAAAAAACTGATACTTTTCTTTATTGTATCAGTTTTTGTATATTTGCAATAGATTTTATGCTTCGAGAGGTTGTTGGGACCAATTCTCATTTACAGCTCCTACTGTGTTTGATATTTTTTCCACTTTCCCTATTATTGCTAATACGCTTCACTCAGTCTGGCTTCTCATCATTTCTTTGGCAAGATCTGGATTGATATATGCTATATGAGATAGTAGGTGTTCTTTGATTGTATCTGCACTTGAGTGGAGTACTGTTTTTGTATCAAATGCTCAATATAATCATTCCAATCCTGTCACTAGTTTTGTCTTTTCATGAGATGGGGAAGGGCCTTTTATTACCATATTATTAGATTATTTCTTCGATTGTATCAGAATATATGGAGAATTGCAAATCTATACTATGTTTTTATAAAAAAGCAATATCCTGATGGAATGCGATGATAATAGTCTGATTCTCTGGAAAATCAAGAGAAAATAATATTTTCCGATAATTGTCCGAAGAGTAAAGGAATCAGAGGAGGATAGTTGGAACAATCATTTTTTGCAGAACCCACCTTTTGTCATTCCGCAGTGAAACGGAGGAATCCCTTTCAAACTCATCTTAAGAGATATTGATACTTTCTTTCGTATAAGTGCAGGAAAAAGGGATCTCTACGAGATGACAAAAAAACGCTGGATTTTTTGTACCTCGCAATGACTTGGAGGCATCTACACCTGATACCGTATCGCCTCGATCATCTGTGCTATATTGGGCTCCAGTGGAACGCGAGGCATCTTGGCGTCCACGATGACGAACATATCACCAGTCTTGCCATCCTGGCTCCGCCCTTTTCCTGACACTTTGAACTTGGTTCCTGGCTTCGTTCCTGCTTTTACCTTCAGAGTGAGTACCTTCCCATAGACGGTCTTCACTGATATAGAGGTATCATAGAGGAAGTCGAAGAAGGGGATCGTAACCGTCTCTGTGACATCGAGATTTACTATCTCTTTTTGAACCTCTGGCTCTCTCGGTTGCTGTCGTGACTGTGTGCGTCCACCACCGAAGAGATCTCCTATGTCAAAATCCGCACCACCCATACCACCGAACTGTGAGAATATATCCTCATATCCAGCTGACTGAGTCCTACCAGTCGATCGTCTCTGTCCTCCGCCGAATGGATTGCTCCCTCCCGATCAGCCAAAAGGATTCGCATCCGCAGATCCGAACTGGTCATAGCTCTGGCGCTTGGTCGTATCTCAGAGCGTCTGATAGGCTTCGTTGATCTCCTTGAACTTTGCCTCCGCAGTTTTGTCTCCAGCATTCTTGTCTGGATGGTATTGCATGGCTTTCTTTTTGTAGGCTTTTTTGATCTCGGCTTCTGTGGCGGTCTTGCTCACGCCGAGGGATGTGTAGTAGTCTGAGGGCATAGGAGATATGATAAGTTACCAACCAGATACGTGTCGCTTCTGGAGTTGTGCATCGAACGTGAGTAGTATCGCCCTATATTCTGTTGCAAGGTGGATCAATATATGATCCACGAAGGCCATCCTATCATCATGAGAGAGGAATCTCTCCGCATCTTGATGTGCATTGGGTGATAGTATGACTATATTATCCGCTCAGAGGCAATCAAGTACAAAAGTATCAGCATATCACTTCCCATAGCGCCGAGAGAGAAGAGTAGATACCTCTAGCAATACTCAGTAGTGCACAAAAATAGTAGCCGAATTATCATCCACATATTGCATGATATCCATTGCTTTCGTATGTAGAGAATCCTCCGCTACATAATAAGCAAAAAAGATATTGGAGTCCAGTATAATATTAGTACTATTCATAGAGATATGTATCAAAATTCTTAGCTATATCAGTGACCCCTGTTCATGTATTGGGGATGATATGTTTCTGAGATATAGAGAGGAAGCTTCCATGTTTCCTACTCGTCTGTACTGGAGATATGATATAGAGATCTGGTATGTTTTGAAGTGTTGTCATAGGATAGATGGTTATATGTTTACTAGATATTTCTTTTAGTCCTCATCTCTCTGAGTCTGGTAGGTATGGTCGCTGCGAGTGTACGGATGTGCTCCTTACTGAGTGCTCTTGCCTCTTCGATCGTATAGGCTACATGTCACTTGTACATAGTTGGCATATATGATAATTAGGATATCACCAGTATATCCAACTCACGATCAAAATCAAGAAAAATCCCTCCGCTGAGGGAGAGATCTGTTGATATATCTAGAATGGAGGGAGAGGTACTGTGACTTCTACAGGGATGGATCCAGTATTGGTAGTGCCACTTTGTTGCATGCTTTTTTCGTGCTCTTTTTCTGTGCGTTCTATATTCGCCTTGAACTTCTCACACTGTGCACGGTTCTCTGCATTATCTGCTGTAGAACAATCAAGACTGATATCTACTACTGGCATGATCGGTACTCACTTGTATAGGCGCTGTGATCCAGACATAGTGTTGTCTCGATATGGATCGAGCGCCACTCCTCATGCCATCTCTACTGGTAGTGTTGATATAGGATCGGCTCATGAGTGAGCAAGATCACTCGGTAGGATAGGAGTAGGATCATAGTTTATGCCGATATCCTTCCATTGAGAAGTGATGAGGATATAGAGTATACCAGCGAGTATGCCGATCCCGATGAAGGTCAACAGTGAATACAGAATCTTTTTCATATTTTACAGAGTTATACTAGTGATAATGCCAGTTCCCATCAAATCCCTGCCATGTATATGCATACATATTTCCTGGATACCAATTATTCCCATTGCGATCATAGTTCTGACACCACCACATGTCTACAGAGACTCCATAATTGTTCCAGTTTCCAAATGTTTCGTCATTGCAGTATGGCTCGACCCAATAGTCCCAGTGATCGCCATTCCATACACTTCCATTGAACCTCCATGATCTCCATGTGAGCCCATTGGCGGCGATCTCTAGACTGATGCCAGGTGCGACGCTCGTGACTGCACCCCACTCTGCCCATGATCGACTCGGGACGAATATATCCACTCCTGTACGACGAGCTCGATAGTACGATCATACAGGATTCTGTATCATAGCACCGAATCCACCATAGATGCCACTATACGCAGCACCTCCACCAGCACCGATGCGCCATCACTCAGATATATTGTTGATCGCATAGACAGTCCCCAGACAAGAGAGTCACACGATAGTGACTCATGTGAGTGAGGAGAGGATGGTTCTGAGAGTAGGGAATTGCATAAGTACGTATGATATGAGATTATTTCGCGAGACGAGCCTCGATCGCATCGAGACGAGCCCGCAGTGCTGCATTCTCTGACTGGAGTCCATCGATCTCGGTAGTATTATTTTTTACATTGCCTGCGAGTTCCTTGATCGCCTCGATCACTGGAGCGATGAGGTTGCCATACTCGACTGACTTCATCCCCGTCTTCTCATCGGTATGTACGATATCTGGGAATACCTTCTCGACTTCTTGTGCGATCACACCGATATCATGTTTCCCATCCTTCTTCCAGTCAAATGTATATCCATTCAGAGCAGTTACTTTCGTAAGAGAGTCTGTAATAGGCAGAATATTTTGCTTGAGACGACTATCAGAATTATAGAGAAATTGCGCTGCGTATATAACATTGAATACTGACGCATTGTTAAGATCGAGGTAGTATCCATAGTTATTGCGATCATACATATGGTCAAAATCAATACGGTTGAATTGAGAGATGCTCGCAGGATCTGCATGGTATCCTGAATTATTGGCATCATAAAAAATAGTAGCATACTCAGCTCCGTCAGTGCCACTATAGTGACTATTTTGCCATACATTGAATCTACGAAATCCATCATGTAACCATCCATAATTTGGTGTCCAGATCTGACCAGCATCATTTGTATATTGTAGCCAGCTTCCTGCACCGTTCAGGAATCATATAATATTGGAGTTAGCATGGAGCGACTTTGGCCCACCAGTCGATTCATCGGTATCATTCATATAGAGGCGAGATGATGTCGTTCCGACAGTTACTGTACCATTTGCCGTAACTGTACCAGCACTATTCGCCAAGAATCATCCTCCACCAGTACAGTCTCCACTCGCTGCTCCAGCACATATACTACCATACGAGTAGAGAGACTGACCGACGGCTATACGGCCAGCACCGATATCGTAGGCTGCATTGTTAGCGAGCCCTATCACACCGATAGCATTGACAGCGAGCTTCGCCGTAGGTGTCGCAGTCCCGATACCGACATTTCCAGGGAGATATGTATTTGCCACACCCCAGCCATCATCTGCCCCTATCGTGAAGAGGTTATTTCTGAATCGTATACTTCCTACATTATTACCAGCATCATGGAAACCGATGCTCGATGTATCGAGACCGTTGAGTTGGAGGTTATAGTTCCAACTATTTCCAGTAGGGAGATAGTCTGTTGTTGTGACTCATGCAACTATCTTACCCGCTACATCGAGCTTACCTGCTGGAGTTACTGTCCCGATCCCCACATTGGTTCCGTTATCAAAAACCGATCCTGTTCCGAGATTTGATGCTGTAATCCAGCGGGCCATATAGTTCGTCTGTCATCCTGTGACTCCACCACTCGGTGTTGCCCAACTCGCGAGACCAGTTGCATCTGAAGTGAGTACTTTGCCTGCACCAGGAACACCACCTGTGATCTTGACTGTACCTGCTACTTCGAGCTTGGCTCCTGGTGTTGTTGTACCGATACCGACATTGCCTACTGCAGTCATCGCCAATGATGTTATGTAAGGAACGAATCCTCCAGTCCCTGATTGGTCAGAATCAAATCTCATAATTCTCCCGTCCAATACGGTTCTCCAATATTTTCCTGCTACTATTCACTCATCAGTTTCATTGAATATCATAGGAACCGCAGGACCATCTATCTGGACAGTCCCACCTGTGACCTGTAATTTCGTTGTTGGATTACTATTCCCTATACCGATATTGCCAGCACTTCCGTATATCAAGTTCCCGATATTGAGCTGATTGGATGCTGTGGTGGATAGGAAGTTAGTATTGGCACCAATGGCGATATTGTTATCTCATGAGGTGAGATTGGCTCAGGCATAGTATCCAATGGCTGTGTTGTTTACTCCAGTGATATTATTATAGAGAGCCTGTACGCCATTTGCAGTATTGAATCATCCTGTGGTGTTGTTATAAAGAGATTGATTTCCATTTGCGGTGTTGCTTCACCCTGTGGTGTTGGCAGCTAGAGCATAGGTTCCATTTGCAGTATTACCTCACCCTGTTGTGTTAGCAGTCAGAGCACTAAATCCATTTGCGGTGTTGAAGTACCCTGTAGTATTGTAATAGAGAGCACCCTGTCCATTTGCAGTATTGAACCATCCATCGATGTTGGAATATAGAGCAGCTACCCCATTTGCAGTATTGAACCATCCCGTTGTATTAGATGTGAGAGATTGCATACCATTCGCAGTATTGCCCCATCCCGTTGTATTAGATGTGAGAGATTGACGCCCATTCGCAGTATTACTATTACCTGTTGTATTAGCAGTTAGAGCATAAGCTCCGTTCGCAGTATTAGCTCATCATGTTGTGTTAGCAGTTAGAGCATAAGCTCCATTCGCAGTATTATTATTACCTGTTGTATTTATTCCAAGTGCTGATGCTCAGATGGTTGTATTTTGTGATAAATCTCCGCCACCCCTTCCCACTGTCACTCCATTGATCACTGCATCTCCACCTACCACATCGAATTTCGCTCCTGGTGTTGCAGTACCGATTCCTACATTGCCTGCTCCTGTGAAGTATATGTCAGTAACGCCTGCATCAACTGACTTCCAGTACTGTGGACTCGCCACGGTTCCACATATCGGCAGACCATATGTACCATCTGCCAGCATAGAGTAGCCAGTGATAGCCTGACCTGCAGTAGCACAGACTCAGTTATGAGTTGTCCATCATACAAGTGAGTTGCCCTCTATGATATTCTGGAAGTAGTGTGCGAAGACACCACCAGTATACCCACCTGGTGGTGGAGCGGAGGGAAGTGCTGATACACTCACACTGAGAGTAGTAGCGAGGAGCGTGAGGGAGAACATACTAATGAGAGTATATATTCGCATAGTGGAGAGATTAGTGGGTATTGGATATATTTTTCTTTTTACTTCATCCGTTCGAGCCCTGGAGGCGGATCACTCACGATACGAGGATCGTGTTCGATGATGAGAGAGTAGGCGTCATAGATAGCACTCGGTGCTCAGGATCCTGGAGGTTGGTACCCTCGCCAGACTGCTTTCTGTCACTCTGGGAGACTCTCTTGGAAGTCACGGAAGTGGTTGTAGTCGTAGGTGAGAGCAGTATCATTGTTACATGGTGTGATATCATATGGACAATAGTTTGCAGTGTTGTTGTCTATGAGATATCACCCGATCGTATTATTAGAGATCAGGGTTCCATATATATAGAGCTGACGATTCGGGATCTTGAATAGGTTATTGGCATCGTTGTTATAGATAGTCGGTGTCGGTCATGTGAACTCTCATGAGTAGAGGCTGCCCTCAGCAACGAGCGACGAGTATATCTGAGTGATACCACCACCTATATAGATATTCCCACCTTTTCCTGCCTCATTCTTCAGTGCGATCATCACTCTTGGTTTCCCATCTCCCTGGAGAGCGACAGAGTCATCTATATATATATCTGCACCGATAGCGATGACTGTATAGATAGACTCATCTGGCCCATTGATATCTTCCATCCTCGCTTGTATATTGCTGGTATAATCCACACGAGCAACTATGGCTCATGTGTTATCGAATATGAGCTTATTACCAATAGAGACAGTACTTGCATTATCGAATACACGATCAGTTACGAGCGCCGTATTTACCTTGTTCGTAGGGAGATTACGTGTGACGAGTGCTACATTTTTCCTTACTTCGTTCACGATCTTGGTTGTCGTTGCTGGAGATATCTTCCCATTTAGATCATAGACAGTATTATATATCCGATTGCCCCCGAGATTCCCTATAACCTTTACTTTCCCGATCGCACCACTACTCGTCATATCTAGGGATGCACCAGCCATATCGATCCATCCGATCCCATCATTCCATGCATATCCAGAGAAGCTCGTATTGGAGAGGTTGTATGTTGTTCCTGAGAAGTCGATCCATCCCGCATGCTCAGACCATGCGTAGCCAGAGAGATCCCATATATTGACTCCAGTATCGGTACGGTTCAGTGCGACATCCTGGAGAGTTACCCACCCGATCGTCTGCACCCAGAAGCTCCCTGAGAGTACCTGTGAGCTAGTACTAGGCACGAACAGGTGCGCACCACTATATCCATCAGTTGGCTTCTGTGCGAAGAGGATAGTTCCAGGATTCCCATTATTCGTGAGAAAAGATCCAGTATTGTGCGGAGTACCACCCGTTCCGATGAGTTCACGGATCTGATTGTATGCAGTATTTGCACCGATGATCGCAACATACGATCAAAAGAGTACAGTGATAGCTATAAAAAGAGAAACTCAGGTCTTCGGGAGACTTCGCTGTTGGGGAGATACAGTCATAGAGGAGAGTTAGAATAAGCAACCTACAGTACCAATTCAGGAATAGATCGCATATTTAGATGGTTGAATTATAGTACTTTTCTCCTATATGCCAAAAAAATAGACTATACATTTACAACAATATATTCCCGAGTAAGAAATGTATACAATATTCACTATAATACTGTTCCGCATTCACTTAGATTTATGAGTTTTAAGGTATTGCTCTTTTACCTATTTTTGATACTATACACGGGTGAAAAAAGAACAAAATACTCAATCTCGTCGTGCCTCCGAGATATCTCCTTCGCAAAAGGAGCTATCAAAAGTTCAGAAGATACTGCAAAATCTCCCGAAAACTCCATGAGTCTACCAGATGAAGGATAGCAAAGGGGGGGTGATGTATGTAGGAAAGGCTAAGAACCTCAAGAATCGTGTGGGCAGTTACTTTGTCAGAACGAATGAGCTTTCTGTTGCCAAGCGACAGATGGTTGCCAAGATCGCAGATATCGAGATCATCACGTGTCAGACTGAGGTCGAGGCGCTCGTGCTGGAGACCAATATCATTAAACATCTCACTCCCAAGTATAATATTCTCATGAAGGATGATAAGAATCTTGCCTACCTCAAGATCACCAACTCTCCAGTGCCAGAACTCATCAAGACTCGACAAAAGGTCCGTGATGGTGGGATATATTTCGGTCCGTATGTGAGCGCAGTGGAGCAGTCAGTTCGAGCATTGCGGAGGATATTCAAAATCAGAAACTGTCGAGTGAAGTTCACGAAGAGGAACGAGGATATCCAGATCACCGACAAGGCATGAAAAACCATACCCTGTATGGACTACTATATCTGACTCTGTCCAGCTCCATGTATGCTCCATAGCTCCAAGATAGATGAACACGCGAGTAATATTACCTGCGCTAAACAATTCCTCTCGGGTGAGTCGAACTCCGTATTCTCAGATCTCGAGGCCGAGATGAGACTCAGAGCGCAGAGTCAAGAGTTCGAGAAAGCCCAAGAGATACGAGATACTATCGCAGCACTTCGTTGACTCCATGAACGACAGTCAGTCAGGGATATGGTGGATGGAAATATCGATATATGTATACAGTATGAAAAGTATGATAAGTCATATATAGCACTTACACAAGTGAGATGAGGTCAGATTGTTGGAGTTTTTCGTCATGAAGTATCTTCTGGTATCGATACAGGTGAAGATATCATGATCGCCTTCCTGATGAGACAATATGTAGATAATTATCAATGATGAATTATCAATGATGAGTCATGAAATGATCTTCCTGGTAGCTTACTCCTGAGAAAAGAGATTGAAGATATGTCATTTCAGGATTTTCTACAGAATCTGAAGATCAAAACCGAAATACCACAGATCTGACCCAAAAAAGATCTCCTCGACTTCACACAGAACCAACTCCGTGAATATGCCTACAAAAGAAAACTTGCAACTCTAGAGAATAAGAGCCTAACACGGGCTCATATGGCAAACGTACTGACGCGACTCTCGTATCCAGTACCAGCGAAGTGAGAGATTGTATTCGAGTGTTATGATATATCTCATACCGATGGACATTTCACGTATGCGAGTCGAGTCTGTATCGTCGATGGCAAGCCAGATCAATCAAGGTACAAGAAGTACAAAATCAAGACTCTCGAAGATGGTATGATCGATGACTATGCATCACATAGAGAGGTTATGATGCGTCGCACAATGGAGTGACTGGAACAAGGGAATTTCCCACATCTCATCATCATCGATGGAGGGAAGTGACAACTCTCGAGTGCGATATCAGGAATCAAGGAGTGTAGATGGCAGAGTCATAATAATAAATCAACCATTGTTCCAAATCCTCCCCATGAGAAGGGGGAGTTAAAGGGGGTTACACAAAATAGAATTCCTTATATTGAAACCCCTCTCTACCTCCCCTTTTCAAGGGAGGAGCTCCCACCTATTTGCTCCATCGCCAAACGAGAAGAAGAGATATTCGTCCCAGAGAACTCAGAGCCTATACTGTTTGAAAAAGGAACTCCAGAACTCATGGTTCTCCAGAAGGCACGAGATGAGTCACATAGATTCTCTATCACGGCCAATAGAACCGCAAGGGCGAAAAGTATGAAAAAGAATATCCTCGAAGAACTCCCAGGAATCGGGCCCGTCACACGTAAAAAACTCCTCAAACTTGCAGGAAGTATTGATAGAATCAAGGATATATCATCTACAGAGCTCTCCAAGATCTGCAATATCTCACAAGTCGAGACACTGCGGGATCATGGGATAATCTGATAATTTTTTCACAAATTCATTCTTTTCACTATACTCGATCTCATGTATATCCTCGCCTTCGAAACATCCTGTGATGATACCTCTGTAGCTGTTATGTGAGACAGGGAACTATTATCGATGTCGACGCGTACTCAGTTGGAGCATGATGCTACAGGTGGTGTGGTACCTGAGGTAGCAGCGCGCAGTCATGCGAATGCTATATTCCCATGTATCCATGATGCTCTGTCTGATGCTGGGATCACACTCGATCAGATAGATATCATCGCTTGTACTCGGTCTCCATGACTCGCTCCATCCTTGCTCACGGGTATCGTGGTTGCCGAGACGCTCGCTCTCTCCCTTGCGAAGCCACTCATCTGGATCGACCATATCGAGGCACATATGTTCGCGAATTTTCTCGATCGTGCTCATGAGGAGATATCGTTCCCGACTATGATACTCACAGTCTCTGGGTGACATACGGAGATATATCTCTGGAAGAGTCTCTATGAGTTCTCTCTGGTATCGCAGACTCGTGATGATGCGGCAGGGGAGTGTTTCGATAAAGTAGCGAAGATGATGGGGCTCGGCTTCCCTGGTGGAGCCAAGATCGCTCGGCTCTCATCTCTCTTCGCGTCTACAGCTTCAGATGAGGCACGAACTCTCGCATCCAAGCTTTTTCCTCGTGGACTCTCTGGATCTGAGCTCGACTTCTCCTTCTCAGGGATGAAGTCTGCTATCAAGCGCTATATCGACTCACTCTGAGACCTCACAGAATCTGATAGAGAACGGATCGCCTATGCGACTGAGATTGCTATCACAGATGTCCTCGCGACCAAGCTGATACAGGCCACAGAACAATATGAGATCCGCCATATCGCCCTCGCAGGTGGCGTGAGTGCCAATACCCGACTCAAGGAGATCCTGACAACTGCGGCAGAGACTCGTGACTGGACTTTTGTCGCACCTCGGAAGATCCTCTACTCTATGGATAACGCTGCTATGGTAGGCATACGGGCGTATTATGAGTATATCAGGACCATATAGGACCATTGTCAAAGGATTTTCTCCATATCACTTTGCTTTTGCCGCTACTTCTTATATTATGAACTCGCTTATTTTTCTCTATAATATCTTATATTTATGGTTACCAAGACACAAGAAACTACTGTACTCAATGTAGAAACTGGAGATGAGTCTAACTTTTCATTGACACATATATTATTGATTATATTGATTCTCCTCAATTCTGTAGGTCTCTATCTCCTCATGGGGAACTCGATATCTCTTCCAGCGAGCATCACTGCCGATAGTATTGGCGTCAAGAAGGCCTTCCTCGAACTCGAGTATGAAAAAGTGGGAGGTAAGGAGAACTATGATCTCGTCAGCCAGGCAACACGCATGCAGATGCAGGATCAGATCCCACAGATCAAGCAGTATATCGAGACTCAGTGAGGTAAAACTCCAGGTACAACTACTCCTACTGCCGCAGTGGATCAGACTCTAGATGCTGCGAAGATGGCTCCTGTGATCTCTGGAGCAGCACTTGAGGGGAACGCCCTCGCTGATATCGTCGTCATCGAATACTCTGACATGGAGTGTCCATATTGTATCAAGCAGTACGCTGATACCAAGCTCCAGCCTTCACTCCAGGCGAAGTATGGAGATAAGGTTGCATTCGCATTCAAAAGTAACAAGTGAGTCAATCATCCTGGAACTGAGGCAAAGGCACTCGCTGCCCTCTGTGCAAAGAAGGTCGGATGAGACAAGGCGTATATCAGCGTCTACCATGCTATCATGGATGGGACGACACAGGCTGCTGTCTATCCAGTGGCGAACCTATGAGTTGCAGCCAAGAAGAGTGGTGTCGATATGGCAAAGTGGCAAGCATGTTTCGACAAAAAAGAAACAACTCCAGAATTCGCAGCTGAGACGCTTGAGGCCAATGGATTCGGTCTCGGAGGTACTCCAGGGACACTCATACTCAACGTAAAAACAGGAAAATATGCAACAGTCGAAGGTGCGTATCCTATAGCGTCCTTCATCGAGAAGATCGATACGCTCATGCAATAAAAAATCCTGATGAAGCTTCTATAAATTAAATTCTTCTTTTTTGTCATCCCGTAGGGATCCCTTTCAAACTCATCTTAAGAGATTTTGATCCATTCTTTCTCATAAGTGGAGGGAAAAGGGATTCCTCCGTTTCACTGCGGAATGACAAAAGGTTAATCTATAAATAGATTATAAAATATCCTCTCCCGAGTATTCGGGAGAGGATATTTTTTATTTGCGACGCCAGTCTTTCGGGAATGTATTTTTGATCATGTTATTCTCTCTCTTCTCCAGAGCGATCTGTTGTCCCTGATAGGACATGAGGATATACCCATCGGCTCATACAGACTCGATCGGAGCACCTCTGAGATATGTATCGAGCTCTGCTTCTCCCATGAATATATGATGTGTGATATGCGAGACATCGAGGTATCGATATGAGAGTGCGTTCGGCTCATATCTCCCATTCTCGATCGTGCCGATCTGTTCACCATACCGCATGAAGTATATATCTTCGAGTGCGTGTCAGCTCGATCTCACTGCGAGTATCTTCTTATCGTGCTCGTAGAGCTTGTATCCGTCTCTGAGTTTCCATGGTGATATGCTACTTCTATAGGGCTTGAGTTTCTCATTGGTTCCTCCACGTTTTTCTCGTTCTGACTCTATGGGGAGTGACCGGGTCTTGCGAAGCTTGGTGATAAAAAATCCACCCGTTCCATCGATATGTGGCCAGAACTTCTTCTGAAATAGGATCTCGAATGCATCACCATACTTGGCATGCATAGCATCCACGACTCACTCGTTCTCCAGGAGGTTCAGTGCACAGGTCGAGTAGATCATCTCGCCACCCACCTTCAGTGCATGCAGTGACGCATCGAGGAGTTTGGTCTGGAGTCGGGATATCTCTTTGATATTCTTCATGTGCCAGTGCTTCACCGCATCAGTTCACTTATAGAGCGTACCTTCACCACTACAGGGAGCATCGAGGAGTACGCGATCAAAAGTTTCAGGAAGGTGTTTCCAGTATTGCCCAGGATAGAGTGTCACTCATACATTCGGTGTTCCCATGCGATCCAGATTCTGTAGGAGTTGTGGGATGCGTTCTCTCGTCGGTTCGTTCGCGATGATAAAGGAGTTCGGATAATATTCTGCGAGTTGCGTGGTTTTGCCACCAGGACTGGATGCCATATCCAATATGAGAAAATTCTCTGAAAAAGTCGTCTTTTGAGTTTGTCACTCCGTTTCCTCATTCACCGTATTTTCATATACGGCTCATTGCGGTACTCGTTCCGCACTCAAAATACTTCCTTTTTGAGAAAATTTTTGTCCTGCTAAGTGCTTTGTGTGATCTGCCAGTATATCCACCGGATGTGCCGCTGCGAGCTCCTGTATATAGAAGTTCCCGACCAAGTGATCCAGAGAGAACCCAAGCCGTCGCTCAAAAGGATCAAAATCCTCACGGCGATCCATAGAATAGACTCGATCGATATGAGTCGGAGTGAGTATCCATCCATCGGATCCGAGGTGTTGCTTCACTTGTTCCTCCATACCTGTCTTGATCCTTATGGTGCGAGGGATCGACTTTTCCATAGATGTAAGGAAGCTCTGCAATTCCTCTTCTCGGTCAGGGAAGAAGGTCTCACGGAAGTAGGTAATGAAGCGGTCGTTGATCATAATGAATATTCTAAAATCTGAATTTACTGGCTATTTCTCGATCGAGGTCACGTTCTTTGAGGAGGTTTTTCTTTTCCCACTTGCGGCGTCACTTCGCGAGCGCGATGCGCACCTTGAACAGATTGCCCTTGGTATAGATCTCGACCGGTACTATCGTCGCGCCCATCTCCTTGGTCTTCTGCGCGAGGCGCGCTATCTCTTTGTGAGAGATGAGGAGGAGTCGTTCTCGCTTGGGTTCATACTTGGTGCCTGTGTTGGACTTGTATTCGGATATATGACATCCGACCAGGACAGGACGACCCGAGTGAACTGAGACATAGGATCACTTGAGGTTGGCTTGTCCTGCTCTCAGGCTCTTCACCTCTGGTCCATAGAGCATGATCCCAGCCTCGTACTCCTCTATCACTTCGTAGTCGAAGAGGGCTTTGCGGTTCTCGATGATGGTTTTGTTCGGCACGTTCATGGGCCGTATTCTATGGGAAAAGTCTAAAAAGTCGAGTTTTTATAAAAAAATAGAATTTCTACTTGTCAATATAAAAATATGTGCTAAAATGTCATCATGAAAATCATACCAATATACATATTATCCGTATTCTTCCTCCTGTTCAGCACAATTACACTGACCTACGCTGCATGATCAGATAAGTCAGAAGCGCGTGAGTCTGCTCATACGCAGCATCCACCACATGATCATCAAGAGACCAATCATATCAAAAAACTCGACGAAGGCATGCAGAGAAAGCGAAAGAATGAGAAAAAATCCCACTAAGTTTTATCTGGCAAGAGAGAAGAAATAACTGCGAGTATTGGTCAGCTGATTCATGTGGTATCTGGTGTATATAGTCAACTCGATACCAATCTCAATAAAAGGATCGACAAGAGTCATCTTTGTACTAGATTTCTTTTTTCATTATCATGAGATGCTAGTATTATATTCTCGAAGAATTCTAATTCATGATGAGATTCAGATCTGAATTTTGATCGAGTTTCTATGATGAGAGAGTCAAGGTACGGTCAAGTTGTTCACTCGAGTAATGAGTTTGCTTGTTTGAAGACTACGTATGCTGCATGGTTTTTGACCTCAGGAATCTTATCTAACTCACGTATAAATCCTGATAGATCCAGAAGTGTGTCGAGTTTTGATCAGCTCACATAGAAAAGAGCATTACTTACAGCGTTATATCGAATTGCTACTGCATGATCTGATGGAGTTTCTCTATTGCTAGTCATTGGTCGATAAAATAAGGTGATGTTGCTATTGTAACATATTTTACCTGTTTCATCAACTTTTTGATGATGGCTATTTTTTTCTCACTCGGTATATGATCTAGTTCTGGAGCGAATATATCGATATCTAGGTTCATCACGCTATTCTCACTCGGGAGATAGTCCATGTACTCATCTATCTGGTACTCGTTCTCTATACGGATCATCGTACCGATGAGTCCACTCCTGAGTGCTGGGACGATATAGTTCCCGACATTGCAGGAGAGATTGGTAAAGTCCCAAGCGTACTCTGGATCTGTTATCGATTTTTCTACATCGAGATCGTGCTCGTTAGCCCAGAGATCAGAGTGCTCATCGATATGTATGAGTTCGAATCCTGGTTCTATGATTCATGTTCTCACAGCATCCAGCCAGAAGTAGAGGGCATGATTGTGGTTGTCGAAGACAACTGTCTCTATTGATAGAGGGTTTCATTCCTTCCCTGAGAAGGGAAGGTTAGGATGGGTTACATTATTATGAATTCCTTTTTGTGTAACCCCCTCTGACTCCCTGCTTCGCTCTAACTTGTCGCCTAAAAGGGGCGAACTCGAAACCTTCTCAGGGGGAGAAAGAAGCAATCGAACAAAATTCTGAAGTCCTGTACATGAACGCAAGATTCCACCCTCCATCTCTTCGAAAACAATATCTTCCCCAATTCTGACATCATCGAGAGTCCCATCCATGAGTCCTGGGATCGTGAGTGTAGGGGAGTGTCCGTACGCGTGTATACGTTCGTCCCAAGCAAAGGAGTTATTGCCGAGGTTCTCAGTGAGGACATGTGACTGTAAGTAGAGTTTTGACATTATCCAAGTTTCGATATTACTTCTTCAAATACTTCTTCTGGTGTCTTATCTGTTGTATCTACAACAATATCGTAGAGATCCATATCATATATATGTACTCCATAGTATTTCATATAACGCTCATCTTCACTATTTCTACGCACAATTATATTTTCGGCTGCATGTTCTATAGTTTCATGAGTTTCCACTCATAATCGTGACTCATCATGGAATACTCTTCTGGCGGCTTCTAATGGCTCAACTGTAAGGAATATTTTCTTACCATGCGGGATAAAATAAAAGGCAAGACGTCCATCAATTATGAACTTATCTTCTGCCTTTCATAAGTTCTTCTGCCTATTGTCAAGAATAGCATCAATCACTCCTCCATCTGATTCTGCCTGATGTCCTATATCGATAAGTGTCATTCATCTTTCCATGGCGAGTTCTCGCATAAAGTCTCCAGTTGAATATCTCTTGAACCCAAAATGTTCTGCAAGCTTTTTTCAGAGAGTACTCTTTCCTGAGCCTAAATGTCAACCGAGTGTAATAATCATTGTATAGTAAGTGTTATCTAAGTACATCGCGTATCTTCTCTCTCGTATCGAGTGAGTGGCGACCTGAGATGATCGGTTTCTCTGTGGTCTCTGGTCTAGGCTCTGCTACAGGAGGTTGTGTGACTGGAGTCGGTGGGATCAGTACTGCAGGAGTATACTTGGTCTCATCGACGAGGCGCTGTACGCTCGCGACGACGCCATCAGGATTGGTCACATAGTACATACTCATAGTTCCCATCATCGCTTGCGTATCTCACTCAGTGAGTACGTTCACCGTCCCATAGTTAAAAAAACTGGCGACCTTGCTCGGGAATGATGACTGGACAGTCTTGATCTTATCACCCTCGATGGTCTGTATCGTCGAGAGTATCCCAGACTGATTCACGAAGAATATCTTTCCAGCTACGATAACATTGTAATCCATCTCCAGATCCATCATACGCTTGCGGAAGTACCTCAGGAACGTGATCTCGAGTATGATGACGAGTGTGTCAGTCGCGAGTATCCAGAAGTGTTCACCAACTTGCTTCCCATAGAGGAGAAGGAGTACCACCTCGGCGATGATAATACCGACGAGGATGAACTGGTTGGTGATCGACCAGTTAAAAAAGCTCCGAAAGTAGTCGTCACCTTGACTCAAGTTCTCAGAGAGTCGCTTGGTATCCGTCTCGATCTTGGCTTCGCCGTGTACCTGACGGAAGTGACTGATATAACTGAGAGATGATACGACGAGGATGAGAGACATGAGTATATTGCCTACTATGAGAATATACTTGATCACAGGTATATCGATGCTATCATACGCTATCCAGATGCTGAGTCCTGAGAGTCATAGTATCACTATCGGTATCCAGAGCATGAGGAGTGCGAATATCCATGATCGCTTGATGATCATGACTTCAGTGTGTCCGTCCGCGATGAGACGATCAATAAGCTCAGTCTCTCAGGAGATATTGAACGACTTAAAGAGCCAACTATAGATGCGATCGAAAGGTATCATATACGGTTATATTATATATTTTCGCAAATATGCAAGGAAAAATAGTCGACACATATCTATCGTATATTCCACTTTTCTTTCTCCTCTTGGGTTATCTTCCCGACAAAGTCGCTCTCATAGTAGAGTTCATCCTTGATTCGGCTTTGTATAGAGTTCGGGGTTTTCATGTATGTCTGTTCCTTCTGGAGGCACTTGGTATCTAAGCAACTGAGCACAGCACTCACTCATGGTGGGGGAGTGAGAATATGAGAGGATATCATGCCACGAGCGATCATATACTCCGCGATACTATGCCATATCGGGCCAGCGCCACTCACTCACGAGACGTCCTCCATCGCAGAGGCATCACTATTGCCCACCCAGACCCCGATGATCGCATCGTAACCGTAGGATATTGCCCAGTTATCCCGGAAGTCCGTACTCGTTCCTGTCTTCACGGGCAGGTCGACCGATGAGTTTAGTATACTTGAGATTCCGAAGGTACGGGCTCGATTTTTACTATCTGAGAGTGTCTGTCGTATGAGGAATATATCCGGATCGCTCATATCCGTGAGATATGAGTATGACTCCACGATGTTCTCCAGTGACAGTTCGACTGTGCCGAGTGATATGCCGTATCCATAGTATCCTGCATCATGATCGAGCGCGAGTCCGAACGAGCGGAAGCCATCGTAGATCCGTCCGATCCCGATCTTCTCTGAGAGCCTGACAGTGGCAGAGTTCAGTGAATTACCGAGAGCCTCCCGCAGTCGGATCGGTCCGTATGACCGAGGATTGTAGTTCTGTGGGACGAACATCTTCCCATCCACTCATGTCGGGTAGGTGCGAGTATCATCGAGTATGAGACTCTCGAGTTCGGCTCACTCACGCAGAGCCATCAGATAGATAAAAGGCTTCAGCACAGAACCAACAGACCGACGTCTCGTGATCATATCGATATCACGATCACTCGTGTTCCGTCATCTATTGCCTACGTATGCGAGGACTGCATTCCCTGTGGGATCATATATATAGACAGCACTTCCAGTGACATTCTCGCGCTCTATGCGTGTCAGAGTCTTCTCTATAAGAGTCTCACTGTATCTCTGGAGTCCGATATCGAGTGTGAGAGCGAGTTCTTTTCTATTATTCGTACAGAGATCCGCAGGGAGCTTCTTGGTCCACTTCGCGAGTGACTCCCGTTCTCCACTGCAGTATGATCGGATCGCATCTTGTATGCGGAGCGTGAGGAGAGGGAAGAGGTCGATCGAGCTCCAACTGATATCATCTCACAGATGTGTCTCCCCCTCAGTCCATCAGATCTTCTTCGCGATACTCGTGCGGTATGCCTTCGCCGACTCGATATTGGTCTCTCATATATTCGGTGAGTGGATACGCGTGATGAGGTCGAGGGTATCATCATCGGTGAGTGTATCGAGAGTCTTGCCTGGGAAGTAGATAGATATCGCAGCTTGTATACCATATATCCTATTGCCAAAATATATATGATCGAGATAGTTTCTCAATATCTCATCTTTGCTCATCCTTCACTCGATCCAGAGTGCACCGATTGCTTCGTCTATCTTCTGTCTGATAGTACGATCCTCTCCTCTGTAGTATGCGTTCTTGAGATACTGTTCGGTGAGTGTCGATCCACCACGTACGATACGGCGAGCCTGGATATTCTCTATGATACCCGCCATCTTCCCACGTATATCTATGCCACTATGTTCATGGAATCTGCGGTCCTCCACAGCGATGATCGCATCCAGGAGTCTCCCAGAGAGGCTTCACTGATAGGGGATCATGTACCCACCAGAAGATCACTTGTCCACGAGGATGGCACCATGAGCATCCCTGAGCACGAGACTCCCATATGATACTATAGGATCACGACTCACCGTGAGCATGGTAGAACTGATATACCATCAGGTGGCGATACAGATACACGAGATGATAAAAAAAGATTTGCTACGCATAGGGTGAGTATATCCAGAAAAATCTTTTGACAAATAGAATATTTCACTATAATCGCCTCACTTCTATCGGAGACAGTAGGTTTCGCATCACGCGAAGTAAAAATAGCCTACCGAGGTGGACAGTTAGTAGGTTAGTAGGTTAGTAGGTTAGTAGGTTGACTCCAAGTCATCCCACCATCCCACCATCCCACCATCCCACCAATTCTGTTCGTACGATATGTGCGGATTTTTTTTATCCCATATATTGTCAGGAGTATTATCTCTCTAATCATCATCTAATATGGCTGTCTCAAAAGCAAAAAAAGCAGAACAACTCGCAGTACTCGAGGCACACCTCAAGGCTGCAACGAGTGTTGCTTTCACTTCGAATACTAAGGTAACCGTTCTCGAGATCTCTGCTCTCAAGAAGTCCCTCAGATCTGAGAATGCAATCTACCTCACTGCAAAGAAGACTCTCATTCGTATCGCGTTCAAGACGGTATACGGAGTTGAAGTCGATCTCGCAACTCTCCCAGGTCAGGTTGGTCTCGTCATCGCTAAGGGTGATGCTCTCGCTCCATTCTCTATCGCGAATAAGTACGCAACAGACTGGAAAAAGGAACAGAAGATGACATTCGTCGCTGGTTACATGGAAGGTCGCCTTATGGATGCTACAGAGACTGCGAAACTCGCAACTCTCCCATCTCGTGAAGTCCTCCTCGCGAAGCTCCTCGGATCTATGATGTCTCCTCTCTCTGGTCTCGCTCGATTCTTCGACGCTGCAGGGAAGGACCTCACCGCGAAGTCTCTCACGAAGGTGAGTGATCTCATCGGATCTGGTGCTGCTCCAGCTCCAGTTGCAGAGGCTCCTGCTCCAACAGTAGAAGCTCCAGTCGTAGCTGAGGCGGTAGTTGAGGCTCCAGTTGCAGAAGTCGTCGCTGAAGTACCAGCAGAAGCAATTCCAGTTGCTGAGGTTGCTACAGAAGAAGCTCCAGCTGCATAGTTGTCTTCTCGTATGCTGTCTCCTTCGGGAGGCAGTTACGAGGTGAAAATCTCGGCAAATATATTTATTTTTTCATTTTTCTTATTATGGCTGATCTCTCAAAGAACGCTGAGAAGGTTCTCGAACTCGTAGAATCTCTCACAATCGTAGAACTCGCTGACCTCGTATCTGCTATGGAGACGAAGTTCGGAGTATCTGCTGCTGCTCCTGTAGCTGCTGCAGGTGCTGCTGTCGCTGCTGGTGATGACGAGAAGACATCATTTGATGTTGTTATGACTTCTGCTGGAGCTGCAAAGATCGCAGTGATCAAGGTAATCCGTGAGATCACTGGTCTCGGACTCGCTGAGGCAAAGGGACTCGCTGACAACGGTGGAAACATCAAGACAGGTGTCAAGAAGGACGAAGCTGAGAAGATCAAGGCTCAGCTCACTGAAGCTGGTGCAACTGTTGAGATCAAGTAATTGACTTCTTCCACTTAAAAAAGAACTCCGAAAGGAGTTCTTTTTTAGTTTCAAGTAACGAGTAGATGATCAGCCTAGTATTTGTACCAAGAGAAGATTTAGTCTGATTCAATTTGAATTGGAATGTGTCAAGGTTTAGTTATATATGTTTTCATCGAACCACTCTCACTACGATACATACTTATCTTGCTTCCATTTGGAAGCCTTTCTTCATCTAGTGTTGTACCATTTAGAACTCTTGTACATATTACAAGAGTCATCTTGAGAATTTTATAACTAGACCCACGATTAATAGATCCATCCGTCATATTAAAATCTAGTATGGATTCTTGGGGTATAAAAACTAGTAGATCACCCCTGACTGATTTGTAATTCATATATAGTAAATATTTTACTATATTATAGTATAACTATATATATATTCAAGTATATTTTTGACTATTTGTCGATTTCTGTTCATTTTTGTATATAATCTCACCACATTATCTATACCAATCCTACTATGTCTCCTATCCTCGTATCTGATATCCGCCAGAAGTATCTCGATTTTTTCAAAAGTAAAGGGCACGCGATCATCCCATCAGCTCCACTCGTACCTGAGAACGATCCATCAGTCCTCTTCAACACGGCTGGTATGCAGCCACTCATCCCATACCTCCTCGGAGAACCACATCCATCGGGTCGGCGACTTGCTGATGTACAGAAGTGTGTACGAACAGGTGATATAGACGATGTCGGTGACAATACACATCTGACATTTTTCGAGATGCTCGGAAACTGGTCTCTTGGAGATTATTTCAAAAAGGAATCTATCGAGATGAGTTGGGAATTCCTCACATCACCACAGTGGCTCGCTCTCGATCCTGAGATGATCTCAGTGACTGTGTTCGAGTGAGATGCCAATGCTCCTCGAGATGAAGAATCAGCAACCATCTGGAAGTCTATCGGTATGCCAGTAGAGCGTATTGCCTATCTGCCTGCTGAGGATAACTGGTGGGCTGCAGGTCCGACGGGTCCATGTGGTCCTGATACCGAGATATTCTATTGGATGGGCGAAGGCAAGCCACCAGCTGGATCCAATGTGGGAACAGAACCAAAAAAATGGATGGAGATCTGGAACAATGTGTTCATGCAGTACAATCGAGTGGACGCGAATACTCTCGAGTCACTCCCAGCACAGTGTGTAGATACTGGTATGGGTATAGAGAGATGTGCTGTCACACTCAACCAGTATACGAGTGTCTATGAGACGGATTCATTCGCTCCAGTGCTACAAAAAATAAAAGAAATCGTAGGGGAGGGAAACTATATCGAGCGATCGGCTCGTATCATCGCAGACCACCTGCGTACTGCCACACATATGATCTCAGATGGAGTGACTCCGAAGAATGTGGATCAAGGATATATTCTCCGCCGTCTCATCCGGAGAGCGATCCGTGAGGCATACAAGATGGGATATGAGCAACCATTTGCCACGGATATCGCAGATATCTATATCGAGCAATTCTCTAGTATCTATGACTCAGTCAAAAATAATGCTGAGAAGATCCGAACTGAGCTCGCTACCGAAGAAGGGAAGTTCTCAAAAACTCTCAAGGATGGGGTGAGAGAATTCGAGAAGATCGTGAATGGATTCAAGATTGCATTCGAGAGATCAGGGCAGGCAGTAACACAGATCTCTGGATCCAAGGCATTCACTCTATTTGATACCTACGGATTCCCACTCGAAATGACGGTAGAACTCGCGAAAGAGAGTGGGCTCACTGTTGATGTAGACGGATTCAAGCTCGCGTTCGAGAAACACCAAGAGCTCTCTCGTACTGCCTCAGCGGGCAAGTTCGTCGGGGGACTCGGGGATAACTCGCCTGAGACTACAGCACTCCACTCTGCTTGTCATCTCATGCTCGCAGGACTGCGGGAGATACTCGGCACGCATGTATCACAGGCAGGATCAAATATCACAGCTGAGCGGCTTCGGTTCGACTTCACTCACTCTGAGAAGATGACCCCAGAGCAGATAGCAGCTGTCGAGGCGTATGTGAACCGAGCGATCGAGTCAGGACTCACGGTGACGATCTCCAACATGGACAAAAAGATCGCCCAAGATACAGGTGTATCCGGATCATTCTGGGAAAAGTATCCAGATATTGTGAAGGTATACTCTATGGTGGGAGCGGATCAGGTAGTATACTCCCAGGAGCTCTGTGGTGGTCCTCATGTCGAGAACTCCCAGGGTATGGGTCGGTTCCGTATAGTAAAAGAAGAATCTAGTAGTTCAGGAGTGAGGAGGATCAAGGCGGTGCTGGAGAAGTAGTATTTTAAAATTTTTTCCTATGAAACTCATAATCCTCTCACCGAATCTCCATCTTGTCTTCTCTCTCGACCAGAGAAAATATCTCGAAAGTATATTTGATGTGGAGTACTATATCACTCCACAGAAGATACAAGAGATTGTCTCTCTCTCATCTAGTGAGTCAAAGATAGTTGCTATTGATCCTGACTTCTGTGATTGGCAAGTTACACGAGAGGATATCGACTTCATGCAGGGAGTCCAGTCTATATGTCTCCAGACGACAGGATTTCACTATATCGATATAGAGTATCTCCGCTCCAAGTGAATCCCTGTGACGAATCTGCGAGGATTCTCGACCAATGCTGTAGCTGAACAAGCTATGTCTATTGCTTTTTCTCTTGCTCGTAGACTCCCACTTGTGATCCATGATGGTTGGAAGACAGATTTCGAAAAATACAGATGAATTGAACTCTCATGAAAGAAGGCTGGAATTATCTGATTGGGTCGTATCGGAACTCGTATTGCGGAGATGACTCAGGCTTTTGGTATGGATACTTATTACTGGTCTCGCTCCACTCGTGATAGTAGATTTACATATCTCGAACTTGCTGATCTCATACGAGAGTCAGATGTACTATTTTATACCCTTGCAAAGAATGATGAGACTCTTCATATTCTCTCGCCAGAACTCCTCGCCAATCTCAAAAAAACAGCCCTTGTAGTCTCCATCGCACATATCGATCATGCTCTCTTTGTATGGCTTGCAGAGGAGTGAAAAATCTGAGGATTCGGTTGTGATGATCCTCTCGATAATAGAGAAAATCTCAAGTGAAATATCATGCCATGAGCGAGCCTCGGATGGTGCACAGATGAGTGTTTTAAGCGCAACGGGGAACAATGGATCGAAGCTATGGAATATGCTCTGCGATGAGAATATCCGAATCAAGTAAATTAATTGCTCATGCAAAAACCAGCTCCACATTCCCACTGGCGTCACTACAAATCAACTGGTGGTGTAGATCATACCTATGAGGTGATCGGGATTGCTCGACACTCAGAGACAAGTGAGGATATGGTCGTATATCGTCCATTGTATCGGGTTCCAGAAGGGAATTGGGCGTATGGATATGAGTTCGTCACCCGACCGCTCGCTATGTGGTACGATATTGTAGAATATCAGTGAGAGAGAGTACAGAGATTTATCCAGATTAACTAACACTATTATGACCAATTCACTCTCTCGCATACCATCAGTGAAAACTGAAAAATCCAAATGTATCATCATGCTCCATGGGGTCGGGTCTAATGAAGCCGATCTATTTACTCTAGCAGATAACTTTCCAGAAGATACGATCATATTCTCACTTAGATGACCGTTTGATCTATGAGGCGGGAGATATGCTTGGTTTCCGGTAGATTTTGCTACTGGGGTACCCGTGTATCGAACGGCTGATGTCGAACGAGGATATGAGAGTATCATAGCCTATATAAGAGAAGTGACAGAACAATATGGTATCGATCCAGAACAGATATACCTGATGGGATTCAGCCAGGGGGCGATCATGTCGTACTACACTCTCTGGAGCTCTCCTGAACTTATCGGAGGGATCATCGCACTCTCAGGTCGTCTCCTCTCCAAGATCGATATATCGGATATAGTTCAGACCCAATATAGCACAAAAAGAGTCTTCATAGGACACGGAACTGAGGATCGAGTGATACCCGTGGGTGCGAGTGAGCTCACGAGCAAGTTCGTCCGAGATATCGGACTCGAGCCGACTGTGAGGTACTATTCTGCTGGACATACTATCACGAGAGATGAGATCGTTGACATCGTCGATTGGCTATAGATCGGTAGTAATCATTGATTTTGAGCTTATATCACCATACATATGGGGGTATTTTTTTTGTGATCGAATCTCGTATTTTGTAACACTTTTGTAACACGGTATCTGTATGGTGAGATTGTTCCTAACCCTAAACAATCTCCCCTATGAATACCGCTATACATGTCAGCTCAGTTGATCCACATACACTCTCCGGTGATGATATCCTCTCACTCGCAGAGGTCACACAAGATATGTGGGCGGATGGGATCGGCGAATTCGTCCAGTGCACTGAGTGTGACCATATGCACTCCAAAAAAGATATCTACGGACACCTCAAATCAGAAACCTATCAGCTCACCGTGAGGTGTATTATGGGAGAATTCGAGGTAGACAATATCCCATGTCAGCAATGTTCTGGTAAGACCAGAGCGGTTTTCGGCAGTGCGAATATCGAGGTCATCAAAGATCGACTCACCCGTACGCGACAGGCATTTCTCGCTGTTGCACACAATGACCATGGTACTATAGTCGGGTTCGAAGACGCCTATATCGGTACTCTGGAGAGTATATTCTCTCGAGAATTCGAGTCACACTATAGAGATATCGGTATTGCTGAGATACGTAGACGTACTGTCCAGGCATTGGGACATGATCCATCTGAGCTCCTCGTCCTCTCAGACATATGACTCCTCGATCGATATCGGAGCTTTGCGAATATGTTCGCCATACTCAATCGGTTCTCACAGACGATGTCGCATGAGTATGATGCTATTCCAGGTTTTACAGAGCTCGATGAACGCAATATCCTCTCGAAGGTTTCTACTGCTATCGGAGGTATCTCACTCTGAATCAGACAAGATCCAACTATTGCCAGTCGGATTACCAATATAGGAGATGGGTATATGAGCGATCTAATCGTGTGTGATAGTATCGTCCCACTCTATCGTAAGAGTTTTTGAGAATCACCTTTATCATTGCTCAAATTGCTCAGAAAAAGTCGGAATCAGATCGGTATGTAGTAGTAGAGTGTGATTTGCTTGCTTATGAGAACTTTTCTATATAATTCTCATATTCACCCTCCTATGAGCTACTATACCTATATATACATCATATCTATTTCTCTCTCTATTTTTTGAGGGGTAATGGTATGGCGGGCTCAGAGAAATATTTCTGGGATCTTCTTTCTTATTTTTACACTGTTTTCATCGCTCTGGTTTATTATATATTATATATTCTTTGCCTGAATACTCTCACCAGAGATACTCCTGTACCTCTCTCGTTTTGGTTTTGGCATAGGGGTATCTACGGTGTATAGCCTGCTGTATTTTCTGATTTACTTCGGTAAATCAGATACCAGATTGTTCAAAAAAGCAGTCCTCATCCCGATTCTCACTCTCCTCCTGATCCCGTTCGTATATGTATCCACAGACTGAATTATCCACTCACTGGAATATGATCTCTGAGCAAAGGTATATCGTGAGGTGACTGGCCCCTTTTTTTGATTGCATATCTTTGCTCATTTTTTATTCCTTGCATTATTTGTCTATTTCTCGTTTCGTACCATACAGGTACAAGACAATCTCAATAAAATCCGATTGAAACATATTCTGTTTGTAGGATTTTTGGCGGTGTTTGCTATGCTGGTACTCCAGCTCATCCTCCCATACTTTGGAATATGGATCCTCGAGAAGGAGATTATTTTCATTTTTACACTCTTTGTCATCTCTGTGCCGATCATCACCCGTCGATACTATTTCTCACATATTGGCTATGGCATATGACGCTTCTTGGTTGCTGGAGTGTCACTCATACTCGCATTTGCCATCATGTCGGGGGTCAGATATGGTGTATTGCATATCAATATGGGCGATCTCGGATATTGGCTGAGTCGAGACTCGAGTTCGCTCTTTGATATTTTTTTCACGATTATTGTCTACTTCCCAGTGCATCATATCTTACAGACTATATTGCTCCATGATGATGCTATCCTGGTGCTATCGAGCAAATTCCAAGTACTCAAAAAGTCGATCTCTACAGTCACCGACATAGTCTCCCTCAATGAGCTTTTGCAGACCGAGATGTATACAATATTCAGGGCCCGATCGAGCTCTATTGTTCTCTACCCAGAATATGAGGATGATCTATTTCTCTCGTCGATCCAGTATTTTTTCCAACAAAATCCGACTGAAAAGGTGTTTATCAATGATATTGTATTTTTGCAACAATATCGAGAGGGCACCTGAATCAGTCATACTATATCCAAGCAGCCAAAAGATGCCTTTCTCGCCTTTCCTCTTCATGATACACTATGAGCACATATCGGTATTTTTCTCCTGGGAACCAAACGATTTGGTGATTTTTATACTCTTCTGGAGATAGATATGTTGAGAGATTTTGCATTTTTCCTCGAGATCCATCTCAAATATATCCGGACCTACTCAGCTATGCAGGATCTCTCTATGAATCTGGATCGCCGAGTCGATGAGAAAACAATCGAATACAATGATCTGATCAATCGACAGAAAGAATTCATCGGAGTGATATCGCACGAAATAAAGTCGCCGATTGCCGCTGCGATATTCCAATCTGATAGTATCATCGATGATCTCGATTCTCCGGCATTCTCGACTGATGCACTCAGAGCAGAGCTCACTGTTCTCAACTCACAACTCGTGAGAACTGGATGACTCATCTCCAAGCTCTTCTCTGTACAATACTATGATACGCATGCCGTCAATCTCTTTCGTGAAAACATAAATTTTGCAAAATTCCTAGAGTATGAGATCGAACTATTTTCTCATATTTATCCTGATATTACCTTCATCGCGGATATCAGTACGGATATCTGATTCGTAGAGATAGACAAGATACAGTTCCAACAAGTCATCAATAATCTATTGGACAATGCTGTGAAATTCGCAAGTGGAATGGACTCAATAATCGCAATATCTGCCACGAAACTCGGGGCATCACTCCAGCTGATCATCGAGGATAGTGGAACGGGATTCCAATGAGTCAACATCAATAACATCTTCGATAAGTATACTACCTGAAATAACTGAGCGACTGGTCTCGGTATGTGACTCTATCTCTGCAAAAAAATAATCTCCATGCATGAGGGCAGCATCGAAGCATCGATATCAACTCGATATCACGGAGCTTGCTTTACCATACTGATACCGCTGAAATAATATGAATATTCTTATAATTGAAGATGACGAGTTTTTGGCTAGGCAAATTAGTCGTATCTTTGAGTCTAAGATTATCTCTAATCGTATACGGGTTATTGCGTCCCTATCTGCTTTCTTATCAGAGATGCACCTGATATGAGGATATGATATTATACTGACAGATCTCCAGCTCTCGGCAAATAGTAGTGAATGCAATTGATTCCAGATCATACAACTTATTCGTGATCATAATAGCAATATCCCTATTATCGTGATTAGCGGACGATGAGAGATAGATATATTGAGGAGGGCTTTTGAGTTGTGAGCGAGTGACTATCTGATCAAGCCAATGAGACTCCGCGAGCTGGAATTGCGTGTACACAATTGGTTCCGGTTGTATCATTTTGCAGGAGTGAAAATATCTGAGAATATCTGCATATTAGAGAGTCTAGAGTATCACATGGATAGTAACGAGTTCTTTCGAAGTGGTATCAAACTCAACTTGACCCGTATGAATAAATATATTTTATTGCTCTTTTTCTTGAGTCCAGGGAAGATCATATCCAATAATGCACTGCGTGAGAAAATCTGGTGAGATCGTACTCACATAGTAGAGAGGAACCTGCGGATAACTATCATGCGACTCAAAAAATCACTCCAACCATACCATATGGAATCGTGGATTACCAATATCCACTGAGAATGATACATATTTCATCCGAGATAGTTATTTGAGTATATATCCATGACCATATATAGTCTTGAGATCCAATTCTGTTCAGATCTTTTTCCGGAGTTTTGAGAGTGTGGCATTGATCGTGTTATCTGTGACATCTTGGAGACTCTGAGGTCACCATATGGTTGTGACGAGGAGATCTCGACTTATTATCTCTTTTTGTTCCTTGAGAAAGAACGCGAGGAGCATAGATTCCTTGTGGTTGAGGTATATTTTGGTTTCTCAGACGCGTGTTTCTTGGTTGCTGGGATCGTAGGTGATATCCTTGTATCTCAGGAGTATGCGAGGCGTGATATCTATGGGTCTCCTGAGGAGTGCTCTGATTCTGGCGATGAGTTCATCAGGAACAAACGGCTTGGTCAGATAGTCATCGGCACCGATATTGAGTCCGTAGACGATCTTCTCACTATCTCCATACCCCGATACGATCAGGATAGGTGCTCGGCATCCTTCCTCTGATCGGAGTGACGCTATGATATCGAACCCACTCCCATCTCCGAGCGAGATATCGACGATATAGAGCTGAGAGCTCACACTCCCGTGAGCCATGAAGTCCGTATAGCTATCGAATGCACTGACTGCATATCACTCGTTTTCGAGCTTTTTTTTGATTTTTAGTCCCAGGATTTTTTCATCATCGATGATAGATATATGCATAGAGAGGTGTATAGATATGATACTAGATATTATTTCGATATTATCAAGCGATAATGAGTCAAAATATGAAAAATCTCAAAAAAATTAATATTTGAGTAATAATTGAGTGTATGATAGCAGAGAGTCTACTTCTTTATTTTGCTATACTATGAGTTCTACTTTTTCTGTTCGGGGGTTTCTTTTTGCTATCTTGTGCTATGCGGTGGTCCCGCATGCGAACGCTGCTCTCATCTGTGCGACTCCACCATCTCCTGGATCTTGGGATCTGGCGGACAATGCTCAGATTGATATTCCGATAACTTTTGATGTAGGTGATATAGCGACTGTTGCCTACTCGGTGACTCAGGCGAGCATCAAGATCACACACACCTATGCTGGAGACCTCTGAGGCAAGCTCCTCACTCCAGATGGGACGATCGCTCATCTCTGGCAACTCGGTGATGGTACAGTGGCACCCTCGACACCAACTGCATCCAATTGTAGCAAGGGCTGATATGATATGATCTTCCAAGATACGGGTGGTGGGCCCATTCTCAAGCAATCCAATCAGTGATCCTACTGTATCGGAACCAATCTCGATACCAAGGCGAGCGGACTCGGTGGTGTTGGTAGTCCATATGTATTCAATCGATCCAATCCGGCGAGTATCGGAGTACGAGGGGTAGCGACTCCTATCAATCTCCTCTCTACACTTTCGGGACACTCGGTTTTCGGTACTTGGAAGATGCGAGTCAAGGATAGCTATGCAGCAGATGTAGGAACCGTGACACAGTCTTGTGTGGATATCACCTATGCTGGTCTGGGAATCAACTACTATGTGAGTACCAACGCTACTTGTTCCGACAAGCTCAGTTCCAAAACATTCAACGAGTGACAGACTGGGTATCTCTGTTATTCTCTTGCCAATAAATGAACCGAAACATTCGAGGTGCAATCAGGAAATGCGAGCAATACTGCTGGAATAGACCTCTCGAGTCTCGAGCATGGATATGCTATCCGAGATGCAGCAGGAAGTACTGGTACAGTGATATCTTCATTTGTTGCTGGTACAGGACTCTTCACGGGAGGGACACACATATTCACAGGATCAGTTCTCGTACATGGTACGGATATCAAGTTCACATCTACGGGCACTCTCACATTCACCAAATCAGTATCGATCACGGTCCTCGATGTGACTGCTCCAGTAGCCCCTACGGTGACCTCTGCAGGTGGCGATTTCTCTGCTCCATTTGTCACGGCTGACGCGACTCCGACCATCACTGGGACAGGAGAGACGAACACCCTTATCACGATCAAAAATGGATCCGGAACCACGATTGGAACTGGTATGACCAATGGATTGGGCATATTTGCAATCACATTCGTGAACACTCCAGACGGTACTCGCAACTATACTGTCATCAATACAGATACATCGGGCAATGCGAGCCCTACTACACCTTTTTCCCTCACGATAGATACCACTGCACCAGTCGCACCAACGATCACGATGATAGGATGAGATGGATCTGTACCATTTCTCACGAGTGACTCGACTCCGACGATCACGGGTACTGGTGAGTCAAATACGCTCATCACTCTGACTGATGGATCATGAGGGACGATCGGTACTGGTATGACAGATGGAGTAGGGAACTATAGTATCACGGTGAGTGTTCCGCTGCTTGATGGATCCTATGGAGTAGATGCGACGAGTACGGATACTATCGGTAATCTCTCTCTCACTACATCTCGCTCATTCACCATCGATACCACCGCCCCAATCACTCCGACTATAGCAACTCCTATCAATAACTCCCTCATCTCAGATACCACTCCGACCCTCACGGGTACTGGAGAAGAGAATACAGTATTCGTCGTAAGAAATGCATGAGGCACTATTCTATGAACTGGTAGCGTCGATGGTTCTGGGAATTATACTTTCACTCCCTCTGCTTCACTTCCAGAAGGATCAAATACCTATAGTGTAACTCTTGTAGACCAAGCAGCAAATACTAGCAGTTCTAATGCCACCGTATTTATAGTAGATGCCATTGCACCGGCCATCCCTGTCATCATATCTATCTGAGCAGATACTACTCCTATCTACCTCACGAATCATACTACTCCCACAATTATAGGTGCCGCAGAAGCGAATAGTACAGTCGAGATCCAAGATGCCTCTGGTGCTACTCTCGGTACCGTCATAGCTGATGTCTCAGGGAATTGGATCTATACGCCTTCATCTGCACTTCCCGAGGGACTCACGACTCTCACCGCAAAGGCAACGGATGCCACAGGTAATATGAGTCCAGCACTCTCCTTGCCGATCCAGATAGACACTACAGCACCAACTGCACCCAGTATTTCCAATCCTACAGAGAATCTCATCACCAATGATTCTACTCCTACGATTAACGGAACTGGAGAGCCCGATTCCACATTTACCATCACTGATGGATCTGGGAATCTCATCGGAACATGACTGGTCAACGGATGAGGCGACTATACTTTCATGCCGATGATTGCACTTCCAGAAGGATCCAATACGATTAACATCACTATTACAGATCTCGCAGGGAATACGAGCTCACCGACGAGTGTGACATTCACGGTGGATACTGGAGCACCGACACCATTGACGATCCTGAGCCCTATCTATGGTAGTATCACGAGTGATAATACTCCGACGATTAACGGAACTGGAGAACCAGGAACAATATTTGCCATCATGGATGCGAGCAATAGCGTCCTCGGAACTGGAAGCGTGGATGAGCTGGGGAATTATAGTTTCACTCCATCATCTCCACTCCCCGACGGATCCAATACCTATAGCGTGACTCTGACTGATATCGCTGGCAATACCACGCCAGGAGTTGTTACCACTTTTACCGTCGATACCACGGCTCCAGTTGTCCCAACTATAGCGACTCCCATCAATAACTCTCTCATCTCAGATACCACTCCGACTCTCACGGGTACTGGAGAAGCAAATACTATCTTCACGATCACGGGTACTGGTAATGCTGTCCTCGGTACTGGAACAGTTGATGGTTCTGGGAATTGGATATTCACCCCAGCAGCTCCACTTCCAGAAGGATCCAATACTCTCTCCGTCACCACCACAGATACAGTAGGCAATACCAGTACATCTGCACCTGTCATCCTCATCATCGATTCTCTGGTCCCATCTGCTCCTGTTGTCTCGAATGTTGCATGAGATACGACTAGCCCATATCTGACCAATACTACTACCCCAACAATCACAGGCACCGCAGAAGCCAATAGTACAGTCGAGATAAAAAATGCATCAGGTACCACGATAGGAACTACTATTGCAGATGCTTCTGGAAATTGGATATTCACTCCATCTTCTCCTCTCGCAGAAGGGATCAATAACCTCACAGCTACATCGACAGATGCTACTGGTAATGTCAGCTCATCCACAACACTTCTCGTTACATTAGATACTACTCCTCCAGTCCCTCCATCTCTTCCGGGTACTGTCGGAGGTGATGCGACTGCTCCATTTGCTACGGCTGATGCGACTCCGACCATCACCGGTTCTGGAACCCCAGGAGACACGATGACCATAAAAGATGGATCCGGCACTATCCTCGCAACAGCCATCGTCGATGCCTCTGGTTCGTACTCGCTCATACCTACTATCGTACTGCCTGATGGAGTCCACACCCTCTCACTCACGGCCACAGATATGGCTGGGAATATATCCATCGCACATACAATGATAGTCACGATAGATGTGACTCCTCCTGATACTATCCTCTTGAGCTCTTCTCCTGATGCACTCTCTGGATCTACGACACTCTCTCGGAGTATTAGTATCGGATTTGCGACTACTGAGTCTGGCTCTACGTTCCAATGTGCTGTCGATGTAGGTGCCTATACTGGCTGTGTTACTCCGTATACCTATACATTCACGACTGATGGAGCACATACCATCCGGGTGAGATCGATCGATCGTGTTGGCAATATCGATCCGACACCACTTACGATTGCTTTCACTCTCTATTCGATAGGTGCATGAGGAGGGAGTCCGAGTGGATCGGTTGCAGCGGTGCCACTGACAGGTGCAATACTCATTCTTCCTGTGGCTCCAGCTATTCCAGTTGTCACATCGACCAAGCCACCCAAGCTCAATACTCCTGTGAAACCAGTGGCTCCTACTCCTGTGTCCCCAACTCCTCCGTCTCCAGTAGTAGCTCCACTCACTCCAGTCGTCGTAGAATCTCCACCTCCATCGACCCTAGCCATCCTCTCGGCTCAAGATAACAATGTATCATTCATAGCCAAGATAGCCGGTACGAGTTATCCGGTCTATGAGCTAAAGGATCGAGTTACAGAATACGTCTGTCCTCGTATCGTGAAGATGTATGATGAGTCATCCCTTCAGGCTACTGATATATCCCGCACTGATTTCTCTGAGGATATCCACTCTGTACTGATGTTTCGAGGACTCGAACAGGGTGAAGAGGCGAGTGGGGCTACCTTCACTGCATACCGGCGATCAGCTATCGCTCTCAATGATCGATTATTTGAGCCGACTAGATCCGTCACTCGTGCGGAGTTCGTGAAGATGCTTGTGAGATCTCTCTCATGTCGATATACATTCATCGGTACTGACTCAGGATTCTCTGATGTTGATAAGAATAAATGGTATGCTGAATATATCACATTCTGAGTGAAAAATGGATGGATGAATGGATACTCTGATGGAGGATTCCATCCTGATGCTCCGATCACTCGTGCAGAAGCTGCGAAGATCCTGGCGAATGCTATCAAACTCGCCGATCCCAAGACCACTACCTCTATATTTGATGATGTTCCAGATACGAGCACCTTTGCTCCGTATATCGAGTCGCTCCAGGATGCTGGCATATTCAAGTGAAGGACAGATACTACGTTTGCCCCAGATCAGTATATCCCACGCACTGAGGTCTCTCGCATCATCTATCGTACTTTCCTCGGAGGGCAACGATAGATAACAAAACATAAAACCACACCACTTGTCGTGTGGTTTTATACAATACCTATCAGCATAACTACTGCATCCAAAAAAATTATGGTGTTATAGAAATATACATTTTACCTATACATTTTATTATATGATTTTATCTATATATATGTGAATCTGTCTATGTGAAAGTAATACATATGATTGTTTTCTATCAAAATATATGATAGCGTGGAAGGGTATATAAATTCTCCCTATGAAATCCCTCTTCCCACATACCGAGCACAATGCCACTAAGCGCATACTATCGCTCATATTACTCCTCTCTCTGCAATTCTCTACATTTGCACATGCGGGGATATTCGCCATCATGCCAGTCGAGAAGCAGTGGCTTATGAACTCACAAAATCCATCGATCTTGGATATATTCTATGCAAAATATGATTTATGAAAGAGCATTACCATTGTGCCAGCACCAAAAAGAAGTGTACTTATGGAAAAAAAGATAATCCATAACACTGTATCGGCAGTAAAAAAAGATACTTCTAATATCATCCCAACTGATACATGGCTTAATGGCAATCCTTCCAAAAGCAATAAATCTTCTCTATATGTTAATAATGTAACAAAAAATAGACTCGCCTCAAATAGGACTATCCTACAAGACAGTGTCTTTGCTTCAGGGAGTAGGATCCTTATCCAAAATACTAAGGGTACGATTGCAAGTGTTCCTTTGTCATCTATTTTTGCCCTTGGTACAAGTTTATCTCTTGGTATTTATCCTCCAGATTTACCGATTATATGAAATACCAATCCATATATCACAACAAATATATCACCACTTCAATCTCTTTTGGCTCAGAGTCCAGGATGGACTACGATAGGAAGTACACTGAATACGTTAGTAGTGAATGGCTCATCTACTGTGAATGGTGCAATGGCTATAGCATGATCTTTCGCACATACTGGTGATACTAGAATAAATGGAAATACTACCCAAACAGGATCGACATATCTCGTAGGAAATAGTACCATCACAGGTGACTTAATGCTCTCATGAACCCTCATCATGAATGGCCCTGTTATCACGAATAGTAGTACCACTACCGTCGGTAACACCACTACTACCGGTAACGTTGCTATCTCTGGTAATACCACTCAGACTGGTAACGTCTCAACAACAGGAAACACTTCACTCGTTGGATCATCATCTCAGATCGGAGACTCATCTCAGACAGGGAACTCAGCCATCATTGGAAACACCTCTGTCTCTGGAACTGGTACCTTTGCCTCTGTTGTCACCACGGCTCTCTCAGCAGTCACTGGAGTGATCTCAGATCTCTCAACCACCC
>JANOIH010000045.1:0-8577 GCA_031407385.1 Candidatus Altimarinota bacterium
AGTGATATTTCTGAGTATTTGCAGAAGAATGAATCAAAGAACATAAGTGACTCAGCCCAAAGAGATTAGAGTCATTTATAGCACTTTGGATCACTTTTAGGAACCAAAAGTAGCACACTATTTTTTCTATTTACCCAAAAATTACTCTAGCCATATATGCCTTTCTGCTATGCAGATTTGGTTTTTGTTTCTTTATTTTTGTACGTTTTTTGGTACCAATTGCTTCTTCCGTTATGGTGAATTTTGAGCATCTGTCAGCGAATATTTCCGTAAAATTGCGAACTGTTTGACGACCAAAGGGAGGAGTTTTTGCAATTTAGGAAATAGAACTGGTAACAGATAACAAAATGAAGCATGGAAGATTTGGAAGGCTTTTGTTACTTTTTGCCAAAAAGTAAAGTGGTGGACTCTGGAACAAGATATGAAGATCCTGAAACAAGTTCAGGATGACGGGAACTCTCAGTAAAGAAACCCTGGATTGCTTCGTGCCTCGCAATGACGGAGCATTAGGAACGCTGGATTCCTGCCTACGCAGGAATGACAGGAACTCGAAACGATAGGAACAATAACACTAATTCCCTATCTTCATCTTCTCTCAGAGTACTGCAGGCTCTGTACCGATCCATGCGTCATAGAGTGCGAGCCAGCGAGCTGGGATCTCGCGCAGATATGCCATCGGACCATAGCGCAGTGATACGTTCGCAGCACCATATCCGATCGCTGTGATCCCACGCATATCACCGAGATAGAGAGCGCGTTCTACATGGAAGGGTTGGGATATCACTATGAATCCTCCTGAGAGAGAGAATACCTCCTTCGCCCGTACCATCGAGTCGAGTGTGCGATATCCTGCAGAATCGAGTGTGATCGCGGACTCTGGGATCCCCCTGCTGAGGAGAGCATTTTTCATGTATTGTGGTTCGTTGTATCCTGGAGTAGAGTTGTCACCTGAGACGAGTATGTGTTCTATCTTACCACGCTCGTAGAGCTCCTTCGTGGCCTCGATACGCGTCGTGAAGAAGAGGTTTTCTTGTCCTCCCACGCTCGGCGTCGTCCCGAGGAGGAGTCCGACCTCGTGCACCGGTATCGTATCGATGTCACGATAGACTCGAGCATACGTCTGAGCGGATATGATGATCCACGGCAGCATGAGGAGCAAAGCTGATACGATGATGAATGTGAAGAATTTATGCATGTTAGAATTTTACTATAGTTCCTTCTTCCTCTCCTCTCTGTCTAAGCTCATATCCACCCTTCTCTATCGTCTTCGGAGAGAGGACGATACGATTCGGGATACCCCATAGTTCTGCATCTCCAGCTTTCTGGCCGAATCCATACTTGCCACCCATACGATCATCGAGGATCACCGTTTTTCCTGTTGATTCGAGTTGTTTCGCGAGTACGATCGCCTTCTCGATGTTCTCTTCGCCGATCACGATGAGATAGTAGTCCGCTGGAGCCACTGCTGCTGGCCATACGATACCCATATCCGTCATGAAGTATTCAGCGAGTACTCCCATGAGACGTGAGACTCCGATACCATAACACCCCATCTCGACACGACTGACGGTCTCGTTATTCTCATCAGAGAACGAGAGTCAGAACGGCTTGGAATACTTGTCTCCAAGATGGAAGATATTGCCCACTTCACATGCACGACGGAAGGTGAGTTGCTCACCTGGAACAGTATGAGAAGTGAACCCTTCGATCGGTTCGTTAAAATCTCCGAATTCGAGGATATCGAGATCAGATATGTTCACGTTCTTCGTCGACTTCGCGAGTGCATTGGCTCCGCCATAGTAGTTGTGTACTGAAGTGAGTGACTCATCACCATAGTTGTCCATCGCGAGTTTCGCAGAGCGGATCGGAGAGACGAATCCTCGGACAGTTCCGAGTGTCGCGAGATCTGCCTCACTTGCCTGAGTGAATCCTTCGCTATATTTTTTTGCTACGAACTTGCGGACCTTGATCTCGTTCACATCGAGATCTCCACGGATCACGATAGAGAAGAATTTGCCACTTTCGGTTTTGTAGACTACAGTCTTGAGCATCTGCCATGCTGGAGCGACGAAGTATGTCATCATCTTATCCATACTCACGATATCATCAACCGTGTCGATATATTCCATCGGCTTCTCAGCTTCGTCAGTATTCTTGAGATCTGCGACGCCAGAGGCAAGCTCTAGGTTATAGCTATATCCACTCGAGTCCTGCACGATGATATCTTCACCGATCGAGAGGAAGGTCTGGAACTCATGAGAGTTCTTGTCAGAGATCGCCCCTCCATCCGCATCGGCGATCACGGTGTCGGCACCGATACCCAGTCGGTCAAAAACGCGCATATACACCTTCTTCATCTCTGCATAGAATACGTCAAAATCCTCGATATTGGCATGGAAAGAATACGCATCCTTCATGATGAATTCTCGACCACGCAGGAGTCCTGACTTCGCACGTTTTTCATTGCGGAATTTTTTCTGTATATGGTACACGCAGGTCGGGAGATCTTTGTATGACTGGATGAACTCTCGGAATATATTGGTCACGTTTTCTTCGTTCGTCGGTGCGATACGGAACTCGCTCGTCCCCCAGCCTGGTACTTTGAAATACTCTGGTATATCCCAGCGACCCGTCGTTTCCCAGAGTTCGCGAGGTGTGAGGATCGTCATGAGCATCTCATGACATCCAGCGTTATCCATCTCCTCGCGCACGATGTTCTCGATGTTGCGTAGTACGCGATGTCCGATCGGCAGGAACTCGTACGCACCCGCCATACACTGACGGATATATCCTCACTGGAGGAGGATCGAGGTTGACTTATTGTCACTGACTTTTGGTTGGGTTTTGAGCGTCTTGAATGGAAAGGTAGAGAGTCGTAGCATATTTTGAGAAAGTTAGTGGATTGATTATAGGGAAAAAGGAGTTTTAGGAAAGCTCTAAAAATCGTTTTCGGATTTTTCAGGTCACGAGTTTTGATGTTCTAGCTTGCTTTGGTTTTTCTCCTTTCCAAAATTGACCGTTTGGGATATGCGTACTGTACCAGTTTCCATTTTCTTGTGAGAGAGATCACTGAAGTGAGAGAATCATGGAAATTTGTTTTTCGGTAAGCTCTGCGATTTTTTTATCAGGGGCAAGAGTGAGTAAAAAATCTGTACCAGTTTGATTTATGCGAGATGTGAGGAGAGTATCAGTCCCATATTATAGAAAAAGTAAGAAAATAAATAAACAATCCCTCCATCAGATATGACTCTCGTGGAGGGATTTAGAATTTTGCATGAAAATTACCTTCCGAGAGTCGAAAGGGGAACGGGGACAAGGTATGCGAAGTGAGACTTGATGAACATGTTATGATTATATAGTATTTTCTAGAAAATCAAAACTTTTTACTTCACCTTCTTCAGTCCATCGTACCACTTCTTCTCAGCATCGGACCAGTTCGCGTATGGGTGACCTGAGAAGGAATTGTTGGTGATCTTCTTCAGCTTGGTGGTCTCTTGGCCGAGCCAAGGTGGCAGCTCGAACCGCTCATCGAGTGCTGTGAGCTCTATATCCGCGAGCGTGATACCCGTATTGACTCCTGTATACTCGTCGAGTTCCCAGATCTTGCCATCAGTATGGATATATTCGTATCGAGTCTTGGTCACGTCTGCATGCCCGATCATGATAAAAAGTGCAACTCGATACGGAACTTCCCACTCGTACTCATCACGGACATTGGGTTCGGTTTTTTTGGTTTTCTTCGCTACCTTGAAGGTAAAAGCGGCACTCTTCTTGCCAGTCTGCATATCCTCGATGAGGCGTACTCGCAGCTTGTTCCCCACCCCACGATGGATCGTCGCTTGGACATACCGCTTGGACGGGAGTGTCGCCTTGAGCTCTTCCCACTCGCTATGTTCTGTGTTCACGACATACTGTCGCTCGATCTCTTTTGCCATAATCTAGAGTAAAAAATCTGCTACAGCAATTGTAGCAGATAGTGTGGGAAAGTGCAAGGAATGTAAGTTGTTTTTTTGGGACTTTTTACTATACTCGGCGCATGCATACGACCGAACTCATCGACACGATCCTACACGCGCTCGCGACTGACGAGACGATCGAGACTAAGGAGCAGTTCCAGATACTGCGGAACGCTATCCTCGCGAAGACGGCTGAGAGTACGTCTCCTGTCCATATTGCTCTGATCGAGCGATACTCTGAGCTCGTAGAGGAAGGGATACTCACGGACGACCCTCGGGTGCGTCGGGTTTTGCGCAAGCGGGCAGTGCGCTCTCTCTCTGGTGTGGCGGTGATATCACTGCTGACCAAGTTCTGGTGATGTCCTGGTAAGTGTATCTACTGTCCGACGTATGAGTGACTGCCGAAGAGTTATATATCCGATGAGCCTGCGGTGCAAAGAGCCGAGATGAACGACTTTGATCCATATCTCCAGGTACAGAACCGTCTCAGGTCACTCCAGATCACCGGCAACGCGATATCCAAGTGTGATGTGCGTGTCATCGGTGGGACGTGGAGCGTGTATCCGCACGAGTATCAGGAGGACTTCATCCGGCAGATCTACGATGCACATACGAGCTTCAGCAGTGATATCTGGAAAGTAGAGAGTAGCAAGTCGGAACAGTGAAGTCCATTTTCTCGTACGCTCCCAGATAGGAACACTTCCACCTTCATCCCTTCTGCGACACTCGCAGAAGCGAAGTTGCGCAACGAGACGGCGACCTCTCGTGTCATCGGTATCGCTATCGAGACGCGTCCAGACTGGATCGATGAAGAGGAGATACTGAGACTGCGTCGCTACGGTGTGACTCGTGTCGAGATCGGATATCAGACAACTGACGATCATATCAACGAGGTGAATAAGCGTGGTCATGGGAACGCCGAGTCGATATATGCGACCAAGTTGCTGAAGGATGCAGGACTCAAGGTGGTGGCACACATGATGCCAGGACTCGTCGGCTCGACACCTGACATCGATAAAACCTCGATGCAAGAAGTCTGGGATAATCAGCTCTTCCGCCCTGACGAGATCAAGATATATCCGCTCGTCGTCACGCCGAACTCAGAGCTCACTGGTATATGGGAACGGGGTGAGTTCGAGCCGTATAGCGATGCGACACTGATACCTCTGATGGCCGAGATCCAGGGGATGCTCCCCGAGTACGTGAGACTCCTGCGTATGTACCGAGATATCCCAGCGCATGAGATCCTCGCAGGATCCAAGCTCGCGAATCTCAGACAGGTCACCGAGATCGCGATGCGCGCTCGTGGTATAAGCCGTCATGATATCTCTGCGCGTGAGGTCAGAGCAAAGGGGAACAATCCAGAAACCGCCATCATGGATGAGTCGTTCTACGAGGCATCTGACGGGCATGAGTACTTCCTCCAGATGATCGATCCGACGGATCGTACGATATTTGCCCTGCTTCGTCTGCGCGTCCCTTCGCAGTATTTCTCTGGTGAGGAGCATTATATTTCTGTTTTAAAATGAGCAGCTATAGTTCGAGAAGTGCACGTTTTTGGTGATCAGATCCCTGTCGGTCGCTCGGGCAACAACTCTGGACAGCATATGGGATTCGGCAAGAGACTCATGGCACGAGCTGAGGAGATCGTCAGGACACAGTATCCAACTATCGAGCATATAGCAGTCATCGCATGAGCCTGAGTCCGCGGATACTACAGCGCACGCGGGTACGATCTGCGAGACGAATACATGGTGAAGGACTTGAAAAATGGATAAGAAAGGATAAAATACTATCCTACTAACCTACTATAACAATGACTACCTTCTTCTGTGTCCCTGCTCTCGACTTCTCTGGTATCGAGTCTCAGTTCACGATCGCCACTGGCCCAGTCGTGCTGAACCACGCCCATGACAAGATCCTCCTACATAGGGGTGAGAGTACTGCGAAGTGGCAGTTCATCGGTGGACGGTATGATGACTCGATCACCTTCCGTCAGAACGCCCTGGACAAGGCGAGTGTGGTCCTCGGGGACAATAGAGTCACACTCATCGATACTGAGCATCCAGTGATCGTGTTCGATACGATCGACCTGCATGGATACGAAGAGAAAACACTCCTGATCCACTACAAGGCGAGTATCGCTGACGAGATAGCTATCTGAGATTGTGTATGGTTTTCTCTCGCGGAGATCCGCATGCTCGATGCCAAGAACGAGACTTCTTCTGAGAATGTACGGATCGTGAGTGAGAAGTTTTTGAAGTAAATAAGTTTTCGAATCTAATATTTTAGTTTCCCATTTTGCTTCTGTCTTTTTGTGAGTTTTGTATTCTGTAGACCCTGTTGCTTCTTCCGTTATGGTGAATTTTGAGTATCTGTTGTTTCTATTTGCTTCTTTCTTTTTTTGAGTTTTTTTATTCTGTCGATGCAGTTTTCGTAAAAATTCCGAATGTTTCCTAGTTTGGAATTTTGGAAAACAAGTCGGAAACAGAATGCAAAACGAACAAGGGAAAAAGAAGGACTTTTGGTACTTTTAGTCATAAAAGTACGGAAGAGAAAGGAAACACTGGATTGCTTCGTGCCTCGCAATGACAGAGCAAGAAAAACAGCACTTGGTTTCCTTTTGACTTTTCGTCCACTTTTTATATACTGCCCGTGCTCTAGGTAGAAATTTTCTATCTATTACTTCATCAGCGGGGGTAACATAAAAGAGTGAGTGTACTAAGGCTTCAACCCTTGGGTGTACCGGTTCGAACCCGGTTCCCCGCTCCAGATTATACAACACAATGGCCAATTCCCACGGACTCAAGTCCAGCATCGTCAAAAAACAAGCAGCTGCTCGAAAGCTCTCGAAAGGGAAAAAGAAGGCGGCTATTGCTTATACGGGCAATGAGAACAAGCAATCCAGATTCAACCTCTCATACAAGAAGCGTACGAGATACATGCAGAACAAGGAAGCCTTCCCAAAGAAGAAGCTCCCGACGAAGAATATCGACTCACTGATCGAACAGGGATTCATAGACGAACGCGGATTTTTTAAAAAGGGAAAGAAGAAAAACTATATCACAAAATCGATGGTCGATCTGAAGGGATTTGACTTCTATGGTATGCCGAGAAGTAACTAGCTCCACCAAGGAAGTAAAAGAGAAAAATAACAATCCGCAAGGATTTTTTTTTGCAAAAAGTACAAGTATATATACACTTGTATGCGTACTCATAACTTAACCCACCAAAACATGAGCAATTCTCTCAACAAAGTACAGATCATCGGTAATCTCACCGCAGAACCAGAAGTTCGCGAGACTCCGAACGGTCAAAAAGTCGCAACATTCTCAGTCGCTACCAACCGCAAGTGGAAGGATGCCTCAGGCATGCTCCAAGAAGAAGTCGAATACCATAACTGTGTCGCATGGAGATGACTCGCTGACATCGCAGAGCAATACATGCACAAGTGAAAAAAAATCTACATCGAAGGATACCTCAAGACCAGGTCTTGGGATGATACCGCAGGAGTCAAGAGATACAAGACAGAGATCGTCTCTGATAATGTGATCCTCCTCGGCGCTCCAGGTGAGTCAGGAAGTGGTGCATCATACTCAGCTCCCGCCATGGAGGACCGAGCACCATCAGAACCAGTCGCAGCGAAGAAGGCCAAGCCAAGAGTCGAAGAAGAGATCTCTATCGACGATATCCCATTCTAGACGTTCCGCTCTCCTCGCGAAGGCTATAATCAGTCATAAAAAGAAAAGCCTCTCTAAAGCATAGAGAGGCTTTTTTGATTCTTGATATTTTGTAGGAACCCACCATTTGTCATTCCGCAGCTTGCGGAGGAATCTCTTTTTCCTCCACTTATGAGAAAGGAAGAATCAATATCTCGTAAGATGAGTTTGAAAGGGATCTCTACGAGATGACAAAAAAGAACGAAGAAGCTAATTTTAATGTGACATTGCCACCTCTAGTTGACTAAGACACTTTTCAAAAACCTTATTAACAGTTGCGTTTCCTATAGAACTGAATTCTTTAACGGATTTAACCACACTTATTGCTGCATTTTTAAGAGCTGGTGTATCTTGTATAATTCCTGTGCTTGAATGCACCTTGAGTAAATCCCCCACTCTAGTTTTTATATCTTGTGTACAATGATTATGTGCTTGAATTTTTCGAAGTGCTTGAATTACTGGATCGCTTGCAGAAGCTGGGAGAATTTCAGGTTGTTTAGGAAAATTTCTTCTTTGAAGATTTTCAACTACATAATCTGATGGTGTATGTGTCGGATAATACGTCCTTGGTTTTTGTAGCATAGGGATACTAGCAACTTTTGCTTGAACTTCGTCTGTAATTAGCCGCCTTGGTCGTCTTCAATACTCTGGTTCCACAACGTTACCCGTAAATTGCGTTCGATCTTGCGGTCTCAATAAGCGATGATATACCATATTTCAAGGATTATATTATGAATATTCCAGAATATTATTCTTACTCTAGAAATCCTCCCAAATTAACTGCAACACTTATGGTATAGTAGAATAGCTTCTATTCTTTTATCCCCCATAAGTCCATGTGACACAAATACTCTCAACTCTCCATCTCAGAACGAGATGAGCTCGAGTTCTTTCTCTCCGAG
>JANOIH010000046.1:0-3870 GCA_031407385.1 Candidatus Altimarinota bacterium
AGTGATATTTCTGAGTATTTGCAGAAGAATGAATCAAAGAACATAAGTGACTCAGCCCAAAGAGATTAGAGTCATTTATAGCACTTTGGATCACTTTTAGGAACCAAAAGTAGCACACTATTTTTTCTATTTACCCAAAAAACACATATTTTCTTGGATATATTTGTCTTGTTTTTTTCTTTTTTATTTGAGAATATTTACCTATCATGCCATCAGTCTTTGGACAGTATATGTACTCTCATGCTGCTGATTATATCATAAAAACCCTCCATAATATGGATAAAAATATCAAACTCCTACTCGAGGAGATACACGATAAGGACACCAGGGAACTCGTAGAGGATCATATCCGAGATATCAGTCTCGATCTAGATAAGAAAGAAACTATCATACTCATCGACAAGCGATATGCGATGAATATCCTCCACACCGCTGAGTACATGGGGTACTTTCTCGAGGCCATCAGAAAGTGCTTCTGAGCCAATATGCACATCATCATCCGTCTCAATCATCCACATCAGACACATGATCGTGAGATGCTTATTCCATATGCTATTCACTATTAATATTTCTTCTGGTCTAGAATCATACCTAAGGAGATCTTAAACAAAGTGTGCGATTTTATCGTTAAGAAAACTATATAATCTATGCCGGCTAATATATCAAAAGTGTTTGAGGGTACTGTTATCAAGTGACCAAGCCAATATAAGAAAAGGAAAGAACATATTGCCGAGATCTCTAGACTTATAGGCAGTCTCGAATCTATACAATTAAACCATGGACCTATTATGCTCACTCTGGGTTCACTCGAACAATTGGCTCCAATAGTGGCAGAGATTCTTCCTGAGCTGAAGGGATCAACTCTAGTGCATACGTATAGCTTACTAGCCATGAGACTCAATATGCTTCTCAGACCATACTGAACAGGGGTACCTACATGCCTTCTGGAGAAGGGTATCTGATTCTTCTCTTCGTATAATGCTGACCAACCTTCCGATGCGAGAGATATATATCATGCACTCTCTAAGGCGTTCTGATGAGTTGATTTCGGTGAGTATCGTAAACGCCCGAAATCTCCACGATTGAGTATAGTTCCCACGATAGCCCAGCAAGTACCAGAGAAAGTGGTGCAAGCACTTACTATATGAGAGGATGCAAAAAAAGATTATTTAATCAAATTTGAAGATCTCCTATGCGAGAGGATTGCTACAATACAGTCTAAAACAAGCAAAGCTGCACTTGCTTCCATAGTGCCAACTGTAGATGACATAGCTATCGATTCGGATTGAGGAGTCACTCTATCATCGGTATGGCATAGGAAAATAGGATGATTAGATGAGAGCATGAGGAGCGTACTGGATGAAGTATTGCTCGATGTAAGATGATACTAGATCAACCATCACTATAATTCCAAACTCACTCCCACCCGAGGTGGGATTTTTTGATTGCGTCTTTTTCGCTTTTTCATATACTGCTCTCTATCTTATTAGTCCTCCTATGTCTCGCCATATCCATCATCAGAAGATCATCATGATCGCACTCCTATTCCTCGCGAGTTGGGTCGTGGGGACGTTTGCAGTGCATTATTTTGAACAGGGACACCCGATCGGAGAGAGTTATTTTAACGCGTTATACTTCACGGTTATCACGACTGCGACGATAGGATTCGGAGATCTGGTCCCGTATACGACTGGCGGCAAGATCGTCACGATGATGTATGCGATATTTTATGTGCCACTTTTTCTCTATGTGATGACTCTGATCTACCAGAGCAAGCTCGATCGCATCAGACACCAGGATGCACTCCTCGAAGCAGAGATGCACGCGGTCGAGGCCGATATCGATGCGATCATAGACAACCAGTTCGCTATGCAGGGCCGAGTGAGGAAGCCAAAAACAAGCTAGTAGCTTCTATTCTCTCGTTATTCGTTATTACTTTTTAGTTATTCTATGTATTCCCCACGCGAGATGTACCAATTCATGACGTCACCAGACTTCCGTTCGATACTGGGGAAGTCGTTCTACAAGAGACATATGGAATCCAGTGACATACAGAGTCCCTTCGACACACCAGAAGAGATCTATATACTCGAGTACCTCATCTCTAGTGGATATGTGATCGCCGAGTATCGCAATAGTGAGCACAATGACTCAGAATCCTACCTCATCTCGACCATGGGGCACGCATTCATACAGAACTATAAGCAATCCATGAACTTCCGTATGCGATCTCAGCTCCACTACTTCAAGCGACTCCACTGGATACTCTTCGGCTCTATGGTGGGCTCTCTTCTCGCGAGTATACTCTGGGAATCCTTCAGGTAAAAGTAAAAAATCTCTTGCAATTCTACAAAAAAAGATACTATATCTTGTGTACCCAGTAACCAATAATACACTATATGGCGGATATCACTTCATCAAAAATCCAGAAAAATCGCATATTTAATCCACTCGGTAAGGACGATCTTGCTGATCGTACGATTATCAAGTGATCGACGACGGGACTTTTTAACCTCAACAGTGTGAAGTACCCGTGGGCGAAGAGCCTCTATCAGGTGATGGTAGGGAACTTCTGGCTGCCGGAGAAGGTGTCAGGACTCAAGGATGATCAGCGCGACTTCACGACCGTACTTGGACCTGAGGAACAGCGTGCGTACAAGGGGATATTATCTTTTCTCATATTCCTCGACTCGATCCAGACGGTGAATCTACCGAACTTCTCAGACTATATCACGAGTCCAGAAGTCAACCTCCTCCTCTCGATCCAGGCATACCAAGAAGCGATCCACTCTCAGTCATATGCGACGATACTGGAGTCTGTCGTCTCTCCTGAAGATCGCGATGAGATACTCTACTTCTGGCGGGATAACGAGGTCCTCCTCAAGCGCAATACCCACGTCGGCAATATCTACCAGAACTTCGTGGATAATCCTACCGATGAGACGTTCTTCCGTGGGATCGTAGCGAACTTCCTCCTCGAGGGACTCTACTTCTATAATGGGTTCGCCTTCTTCGATACACTCGTAGATCATATGAAGATGCCTGCGACTGGTCGTATGATCGCCTATATCCGCCGAGATGAACTCACACACGTGACGATATTCGCCAATATCATCAAGGAGATCCGTCGAGAGTTCCCAGATATCTATAGTGAGTCTATCATCGAAGAGATGACACGGACTGCCGTCGAACAGGAGATCGAGTGGTCACAACACATCCTCGGGAATCGTATCCCAGGTATCAACGCTGAGACAACTGAGGGATATACTCGGTGGCTCGCGAACCAGCGTCTCTCGATGCTCGGTATCGCACCTGCCTTTCCAGATGCGATCAACAATCCATACAAGCACCTCGATCGTCTGCAGGATCCGAACGCGGATAAGGGGAACTTCTTCGAGACAACGGTGATCAACTATACACAGAGCTCGAATATGGCAGGGAGTTGGGACTTTTAGAAGTAAAAATAAAATCTATCCAAAAGATACCATTCGCATCTCTCCTCGTCGAAGAAGTCTGTCATGAGCTCGGACTCTGAGTCTGGATCGAACCTGACTATGGTTATGTTGGGTATATCGAGTACCCTAATGGTATCCGACATCTTTTTCGTAATACCAATTTTAACGTGAATCCGCTTGGATCTATAGAAATCTGTAAAGATAAGGAATACAGTGCTTTGTTTCTCGAGAAGTTCGGCTATAGTGTGCCTGTATGAGAAGCATTCTTCGGTGACATAGTAACTATCCACCCCCAAAGGGGGTGGCTTTAGCAAAAAGACCCTAGAAGGGTCTACGACTATTGAGATGGAGAGGACAGAAGAAGTAAGTATGGTTTGTTAGAAGTTGAGATCTGTTTGGTTTCAATCGGATAGTT
>JANOIH010000014.1:0-67537 GCA_031407385.1 Candidatus Altimarinota bacterium
TCAGCTCAAAAGAAGCACATTTAGGGCATTTTTTTTAGCATAATATTCGAGGATAATAAATAGGGAACTTCCATCCTACTCTTTTGGCTTCACAGAGCAAAAAATAGTGTGCAAACAGCACACTATTTTTTCTATTTACCCCTATAATGGCTTAACTACAACCCATTCGACTTTTTATTTTGTCTCAAAAGAATAGAAAAGGGCAATTTATATTGTCCTGTCCTTTCTTCTTTTGGGAAACCAGAATAAGAGTCGAAGTGTTGTAGTAAACATCAAGGCGTATAGATTGCCCTTTTTGTTTTTCTTATCTTCTCATCTTTTTCTTTTTATGGAAACCAGTACAAAAAAATGTCGGGAATGTAAGGCTGAAATCCCATCAGATGCTAAGGTATGTCAATTTTGCAAAGCAAAACAGTGAAATTGGGTTTCTCGTCACAAGATTCTGACATCTTTCGGAGTAATTTTGTTGATAGGACTGGTATGAGGTATGGGTAATACTAAACCTAATGTCACAAATAATGCTATAGCACCTGAAAACAAAGAAATAGCCATAAAAATAACTGCTATAGATCTCTATTCTCAATATGAAGCAAATGAAATCCAGGCTGATGAAAAATTTAAAAATAAAATTTTGGAAGTTTCCGGAAATATTTCGAGCATATGAAAAGACATTATGGATAATCCATATATTGCACTGAAAACAAATAATATTATAGGATCTGTTCAGTGCATGTTAGATGATGCAGAAAAAGCAAAAGCTGCACAATTAGAGAAGGGTGCACGTATTTCCGTTGAAGGTAAGAATAGTTGAAAACTAGGTAATATTATCTTGCGTAATTGCCAGATTCACTAAGTCCAATAAGGTTTTCTGTATAGCAAAAACTCTGCTTATATCTTATTCCTATCCTTTCTTTTGATCTACACAAAATCCCTCTATTCACAGAGGGATTTTCTATCCTATAACCTACACCATCCAGTTCATCACACCGATGATGATCGCACCTGAGAGGATCGAGATACCGAATCCTGAGAAGACAGCATTTCCGAAGACTTTTTCACCGAAACGCTTGGCGATGGATGCCTTCACGATGTTGTTGGACATGACAGCGATGAGGATCGTAGAGGAGGCGAGGAGCATCGGGATCGCGTTCTCAGAACTCTTGGATGCCATATCCTGTGTGATCGCATCGACATCGGCGAGACCTGAGAGTGCACCGAGTACATAGTAGAATATCTGAGGATTGAGGATGTCCTTGTAGATGAGGCCGATACCCGCAATGAACTTGATCGCGACGACCACTCATGCGAACTGGAGGGCAGGGACGATCTGGAATGGACTCTTGTAGACGGACTTCTCCTCGATACGGACGATGCGTTCCTGCTTGGATAAGTGATAATAGTAGTATGCGCTTCCCACGAGTGTGACGAACATGACAGATGCTGGGATGATGATCGTATCGAGGATCGCAGGACTGTAGAACCCAGATATCACGATCACGCGGACGAACATGATACACGAGGCGATGAGAGTCGCGGATGCATAGGCATAGCGGTTCCCTGGGTGAGAGTTGGACTTGTTCGTCATAGCGGCAGTCGTGGCAGTCGAGGATATCAGTCCGCCGACCGCACCTGAGGCGATGATGCCACCCTTGTCACCGAGTACCTTGGACAGGATATACCCGACATACTCGACACCGACCATGATCACGACGAAGAACCAGACACTGAACGGGTTAAAAAAATGCATCTGCAGGACTGGATGTGTCCATGCAAGACTGGTTCCTGTGAGATGGGATATCATCTCGACTATAGAGAACTTCTGATCTGGGAGGAGTGGGAGGACGACGAGCGAGATCACGGCGAACTTCAGACTATTGCCGAGTTCTTCACGGGAAAATTTCTCTTTGAGGCTATTGAGAGAATCCTTCGATGAGAGGAGGATGAGGAATCCGATGGCGACCATCACCGCAAAAGTATACATCTGCATCATCGCGATCACCCCGATGAAGTACGTAATTAGGGCTGCGTACTCACTCGTGGCTCCTATCTTGCCCTTCGCAAAAGAAGAATATGTATATGAGATGATAATAAGGGTAGCTGACAGTATCGCTCCTCAGAGTATCCACGTATGGCTGCCAAGTGTACTATCGAGCCATGTCATGAGGGCACCGAAGAAGGCAATCGAAGCATAGGTACGTATGCCACCGAAGTCACTGGCACCACCTGGCTTGGTTCCGCGGCGAGGGAGCTCACGCTCGATACCGATGAGTGCTCCGAGTGAGAGTGCGAGGAGGAACGCGATAAAGACTGATTGGTCCATGATAGGGAAAGTTAGAGATTTAGCATTTTTTAGTAATCCAGCGAGAGCCCGAACTGTACAGTTCCATTGTAGTCACCAGCCTTCTGCATGAAGTCGACCTGTGCTCCGTATTTGATACGGTAAGTGAAGGTATTGCGTTCCCCATTGGAGTTGATACTCTTCGCGACTGTAGCGAGGGTCGTGTTCGGTGAATATGTGATGATCGTGCCGAGGAACGCAGTACCGTTCCAGAGGTCATATCCGACACCGTATGTGCCGTTCCAGTAGTTGATCGTATCCCCAGATGGAATCGCGAGGGGACTCGTCGGAGCACTCGTGAGTGCGAATCCTGCTCCCACAGTCTTCAGCGTGACGATCAGCTCGCCCGTTCCGAAGGTGGTGATGTTCTGGGTGATATTGCCGATATTATAGGTATCAGCGCTGATTGTCCACTCGATCGCATCGACATAATATGTAAAACTCCGTGTAGTAGTATTGTCAGCTGTATCGGCTACCGAGATATCGAATCGGTATTTGCCAAATGGGAGTCCTGCGATCGTGAGATTGCCTGTTGATGTAGTATTGCCCGATGTGCTCATATAGGTCGGTGCGAGATCAGTCACTCCCCATGCACCCACTCCATCCCAGGCATAGATCCGTCCTGTGAATGATGCTGTATTGATAGTGGAACCTGTATCACTATAGGTGACAGTGAGAGGGAAGTTGCCGATCGGGAGGAGTACCCCAGATGCAATAGAGATCGATGTGATCACAGGTGCGATAGTGTCACCAGCGGATTGCCCGAATGTGATATACTGCATATCGGCGATATTCACTATGAATTCCCAATTTGCTCCAACGAGTGTACCCGTATAGATACTAGATCCTGTTGCGAATACACTATTGTTATCAACGAACATATAGAGGGGACTGATAGCACCTACGGGTAACGCAGATACTGGGTATGAGACCTTCACATTACCGATATCGATATTCTTCTCTTGGAATTGCCACTCACGAGCGATATGCTGATATCCAGGTGGAGAATCCAATACAGAAAAACTACTTGTTGTAGCTCCATCGTTGGCCCAGATGAGTGACTGGTAGTTAGATCCGATTGCACCGACCGTATTCACGATGATATCCCCAGTATTATTGACGGATTGTGACTTCACTTGTGAGAGTGAGGAGATATCATCACGAGCGATACCCGCGATATCATTTTTGAACAATCATACAATAGCACTATTCCAGGCCACATTGCCATTTGAGAGAGTATAGTTCAGGGCTGTTTTCTGATCGAGAGTGATACCATACTTGATGGCAAGGTATGACTCGACCTTGTTGCGTGGGACTCAGGTGAGCTCGGTCGGATAGATGATGATCTCCCCCACATTCGCGAGTGTGGAGTTCGTTGCAACACTGCGTCCGATCCCGATACTTGCTCCGACAAAAGCGGTTGCGACTGCAGCATTCGTGAGAGTCTGGAGTCCATCGGTACGATTGGTCGCTGCCCCACCAGTGGCACGAGAGGTGCTCGTGATATCTACAGTGCCAGCTCATCTGAGATTCGCACCATTGTAGATGACTGTTCCAATATATCGAGCGAGTCGATCTATGGTCGGTGATGTACTCCAGTCAAGAGCATTGGCTACTGCGGTCTGCGGTCCGATGAGGAACGATCCTCCTGCTCCGATTCGAGTTGCTGTGAAGACTGAGGCTGCGGCTGTCGTCACGCTGAGATTGCTATTGGTATTGAGTGATGCTGCATTGAAATAGAGTGTCGGATTGTAGTTCATCTGATTCGTCGTGTCGTAGGTGACCGTCCCGAGTCCGGTGACCGCATTGGCAGCTATGATCGATCCACTATTGTTCCAGGTCGTGATTGTACAACCATTGGTACTACAGTTTTTGTTTCCATTTGCCTTGAGCCAGAGTGTTGCTCCCGTCATACCACCTGGAGCAAAAGTGAGGGTCGCAGCGACTACTGCATTGGATGCAAAGGCGGTATTGTTGGTCGTATTGGAATCTCCAGGATTCGAGAGTGAGAGATTGAACGTGACGGTCGTCCCACCAGCTGCTGGAGCAGGTACCACCGAGATATAAAAAGTCTCCGTTCAGAGGGTGGCTATCGCTGTCGTCTTGGTACAAGTGACGGTCGTCGTCACCTGAGCCCCACATGACCATCCGTTGTCTACAAAAGCGGTAGATGGACCTGAGATATTGGCTGGGAGAGTCAATACCAGTGTATGGACGCCACTCGAGGTCATATTTCCCGCATTGGTCACGGTGATCGGGAGTCTTGAAGTGTATCCAGTCGTGAGCGGTCACTCGGGTTGTCCGATACCCGGTACGAGATCTACGACATTGGCCGTGATATAGGGGAGTGTTCTCCATTCGATCGCACCCGAATAGGTACCGGGTGTAGTGCCAAAATTCCATTCCACACCGAATCCGAGATCGCCGGCTGTTTTTTGGATAGTATTATTGAAGTCTGTTCCTCAGCTGATACGCGTATTGATCGTACCATAGGGTGAGACCTCTTCTGCCGTCCACATAGCACCAGAGAGATATCTGATCGCGGATGTTTGATTTTTGACAGTGTCATAGACTCCGATCGTACGACTCGGTGCGGATCCTGTATACCCGAGATCGTTGGCATCATCTCCACCCGCCATAGAGTCGTTGCCGAGATAGAACCGGACATTGTTCGTATTCCCTGTTGGGATCGTGAGACTATAGTTGATGGTGAAGAACTTGTTCGGAGCGAGATACTGCCAGTTGAGTATGAGCGTATAGGTAAATGCTCCAACGAGGCGAGTAAGTGTCGTTGTTCCGTTGTAGGTATTCCCGTTTTGACTCCCGGTCGTGCTCGCAGTCGTCCAGTTGTTCGCCTCGCTCCAGTAGGTCGTCGCACCGATACGCAGAGCGATCCAGTTGTCGAGAGTCGCATTACATCCTGTGGTAGCAGGAGGATTGCCGGTATACATATTCACCGCCCCATTGTAGTAGAGCTGGAATTGCCCACAGTCTCCGATGATGAGCTTGATATCATTGGATCCCACGACTCCTCCATTGGTATTCATGGTGAATGTCGATGCACCACAGGTGTAGAATGTGATCTTTCCATTTTTGACGACTGCCTGTGATCCTGGCTTGGACGCAGAGCCATCAGTGTTACATGTGGTCGTCGCATCGACGGAGAGACCAACAGTATGGAAGTCTGCATCTCCAGCATGCTCAGTCATGAGATCGATAGCGATCCCATCAGATGCGTTCGGTATATCGATCGTAATTGCTACAGGAGATGAGAATATGAGATGCGTACCTGAGAGTCCGAACTCAAATCCCTGTGGACTTGCCTGTGCGAGCCCCTTCTTGGTAGTACCACGATTTTTCATCTTTTTTTCGTATCTTTTTTTAGCCTTTGCTCGCTCTCCATCTGCTATATTCGCGATATCAAGGACACTCGCATCGAGAACAAGACCAGTCGAGGTCGTGATGATCGTTCCTGGTGTGATACTGGTACGGATCGTCCCACGAGTACTACTGACCTTGCGTTCCTGCTGTATGCGTCCTGTGGTATCGATCTGCTCACTGATACTGGGTGACTGGTATGACGCGAGGAATCCAGCCATCACGCTATCCATGGAGAATATCTGTCCAGCAAGTGGATCTGTGACGAATCCTGGAATCATCGATGGCGTGAGTATATCCTCTGAACTACGACTGGCGATATAGGTCTCGCGCTCTGCGAGCATCACACTTGCCGACACAGTGAGTGCTTCTGTGGGGATGATTGCCTCTGGTATCTCGACTGGAGTCACTATCTCATATGCTTGTTTCTCTGCTATGAGTGAAGCGAAGTCGTCTGTGGGTTCACTCAGTGCACTACTCATACTCGGGAGTGCATCGAGTGAGTTGACCACTGTATCATCCGCCCATGCAACAGACCCATATTCTCAGAAGAGTAGGGTGAGGAGGAGAACGTATGTTATATATTTTCGAACAGATATCATACAAGAATTGTACCATATCTGAGTATCCATCACAATTCCTGGTATCAAAAATGCCAAGGTTTTTCCTTGACACTTGTTATTCCACTATTGCTATACTAGACTTCTGAGAGACTACTAACGCGTGAGAAGTCCCGGATGCTGTTTTTTACTGAATCAAGTGAGATCGCTCATCGCTTGTAGAGATGGATGAGGTCATCATCCATGAGCATCATCCCCTCTTGCTTCGACGTCTCGAGCACTGAGTACATATGCTGTGTATCACCACGGATGATGAGGTTGCGGATGGAGTCACTGTTGAACATGATCTCACGAGCCACCACACGACCTCACTTATCCTTGCGTGGGAGGAGTATCTGCGAGAGGATCATGCGCATAGCGAGACCGAACTGCATACGGATCTGGTTCTGCTTGTCCACAGGGAACGACTGGATGATACGATCGATCGTCTGGACCGTATCGTTGTTGTGGAGCGTCGAGAAGACGAGATGCCCCGTCTCTGCGAGTGTGATCGCTGCCTCGATCGTCTCCAGGTCGCGCATCTCACCGATGACGATGATATCTGGATCCTCACGCAGGATCGATCGGATCCCATCCGGGAAGGTATCGAACTGCTTGCCGAGCTCGCGCTGATGCACGAGAGAGAGTTTGTTCTGATGGACGAACTCGATCGGATCTTCGAGCATGATGATATGCTTCTTGCTGTGTGTGTTTATATGGTCGAGCATGGCAGCCATAGTCGTCGACTTACCACTTCCTGTCGGTCCCGTGATGAGGATGATCCCCTTATCCTTGGTCCCGAAGTTCAGTAGTGACGCTGGGAGCATGATATCCTCAGGCTTCGGTATGACGGTTGGGATGGTACGGAAGGCGAGCGTCACACCATGCAGTACTCGTGATATATTCACACGGAAGCGAGTCGTCTTGTACTCGAACGACAGGTCCACTGTCTTCTCAGTGAAGTCCCGAGAGAGCAAGAGTGTACAGATATCCTTGATATCATCACTCCCGAGCCTCCCAAAAGACTCTACAGGAACAATATCTCCCACTTTATCTCGTATATATGGATAGTCATCTGGTGTGATATGGAGATCAGAGATCTTTTCTCGGATGATCTCATCGATAAGTGTGAGGAATTTGGAGAGTTGCATGAGAAAGGAGGCTAAGGCTAATGATAAAATCTAAGAGCGGAATTATTTTTTCTCTATAGTGAAAGAAGTGACCCCATAACCTATAATATAACTTCCATACTCTATATCGAGTGTATATGACGTAAGAGGAGACTCAGTATCTGACGTACCTGTGGCTTCGAGATATGCCTCTGTCATCATACGTATCTCACTATCAGACACCTTCGCCGCGATCGTCCACTGCTCATAGTCTCTTATCATATCGAGATCATGTGCTGCAGCGAGATAGGGGGCGAACCATGCCTGCGGTGATACATTGGCATAGGTTGTCTCAGTCTCATCACCGTCGAATACGAAGGTATCATCTTCAAAATATCCAGGCAACTCGATTCCCTCGTCAAACATCGTAAATAAGAACATGAGCATCTCTTCGCGAGTGGTATAGTCTTTGCCTGAGAAGTATGACCCGAGGAACTCAGTCGCACAGTACTTCGCCATATTGCGGAGCTCATCCTCAGTGCTTGCCTCTATCATATCACCGTCTGGTCCAAAGCTCGCATCTGTCTCTGATCTGACACACTCTGAGTAGTTCGTTGCTCCCATGACTGTGTCATATCCGTCTGCGTTCGCACTCGTCTCGAGAGGTGTCCCGATGTACATCGCAGGTGTGATGAAGTTGGCGATCTCACCTGTCCAAGTGAATCCCTGGAGCATAGGAGTACGATGGATCAGTTCCCATGCAGTATACTCAGTCTGGTAGATCGGAGTGAGGTTCTGTCTGTACATAGCAACTGGTGCAGACTCTAGGGTGATAGCACTTTCTGTGTCAGATATGATAGCATCTACTTGTGCGAGTGAGGCATCGATCGTCCCAGTTGCAGCATCAGCGAAGCTCACTGTAGTATGCAGACAGACGAGTGTCCAGAAGCAGTAGAAGGCGATAGTTTTCATAGAGAAAAGGTAAAATTACCCCTACAGCCTATCACAATCTCTCTACAAAAAGCAAAGGAAGCGTACCTAATTGGTGAGAAAAAGAATTGACAAGTAGGAATAAAACGTATTATATAATTCAATTTATTTTTTGAGATATGCTATATGGCCTTTAAGTCTTTTGGAATCAGTTTCGGTCATATGCGGGATAACCCTTCGGATGTTCGTATACTTGAACAACCTGCGAGTCTTCAGATGAACATAGTTGGGGCTCGCGTAAGTATGGTTAATTGAGAACCAGTTTCTAGTTATACAGATGTGGAGACTATTATGGATTCCATAAAGAGAGATACCCTTACATTAACTGTCCATCCAGTAGAAAATACTAAAGGATGTGTATTTGATAGATGATTGAATCAAGAGCTTATTGGCGTTACACTTCCAAAAATAATCTTTCCTAAGATTATAGGATGTGCCGTAGCACAAAACCCATGATATAAACCCTTAAAGGAGGCAGATAATGCTAAGTGGAATCAGATGGCCAATGTGCAAATATGTAAAGTATGTGATACGGTTAAAATTGCGCTTACAAGACCTATGCCAAGTAAGGAGATTATTCAGGGCTAATATATTTTTAGAAGCTTAATAAAAGCCAATAATAAAACACCATCAGTTATTCCGATGGTATTTTTTGTAATATGTTCCTATATATCCCCTTCACGACTTTCCCTCGTGCTATCTCCTGATCGGGATACGGCTCGAAGTTGGTCTCGTCACAGGCGAGATAGTTCTCTGTCCATCATGAGAACTGTGCTCACTCGGGATTCCTCCACGTATAGGGGAGGTTAGATGGGGTACCCCCTCCGACTCCCCCTATAAGGGGGAGAGGTTTCGACACCTTCTCTACCAGCACTCTCACCTCGTGTCCCACTGTCTCCTCTGCCCACTTCTCGAATACCTCTGCTCCTGCCTTCTGGAGGGTCTTGATCCGAGACTGAGCGATATGGTTCGGTACTTGGTCGGGGTATATACCTGCAGGTACCGAGTAGTGATCGATATGCGCTGAGAAGGGGAAGGCATGCAGTTGGGAGATCTGGTATCATTCCACGCACTCGAGTGTATCTGCGAAGTCCACATCACTCTCGCCTGGGAATCCCACTATGAGATCGGCCCCGATATTGAGACTCATGCCGTCACTTCGCTGGATTTGTCTGAGCTTCGCCAATACTTCCCGTACTCGCGCGCCGTCATAGTGTCGGTTCATCGCTCGCAGTATAGCTGTCGATCCTGACTGGATCGAGAGGTGTGCGTATGCGACGATACGAGGCTGCGCAAAAAGAGCAATGAGTGCATCACTACAGAACTCGACACCGAGTGAGGAGATACGCAGTCGCTCCAGTGTTGTTTTCTCGAGTACGGCTCGGATGAGTTCGACCAATCGAGACTCATCGTAGTTGTTGGACGTGGTTGATCCCCATGCACCGAGGTTGATCCCCGTGAAAACGACCTCCTTCCCTCCACCCGCTACGAACTCTCGGATCTCCTCGAGTATCTCCTCCATCGCTCTATACTTGTGTCGTCCGCGCGCTTGCACCGTGAGACAGAAGGTACAGAAGTTATCACACCCCGTCTGGATCACCATGTATTTGCGAGTGAAGAGCTCCCGCCCGGCGATCTTCCTCAGGGATCGGAGCTTCGTCTTCATCATCTCCTTTTTCTCCTCGGGCGTCACACTGTAGTCATCTGGATCCTCTGGCAGTATCTCTATGGCATCACTATACGGAGCGAGTTCACTATATACTTCGTAAAATCTCGGGTCCACCACACCATCTCGGATATTGCCACAACCAGAGAGGTAGAGCTTTTCGGTGGTCTTGATTTTTGGCAGTATACGCTTCGCGTGCTTGACCCACTTCGCCTTTGCCTTGTCGGTGACGACACATGACGCGATAAAATATCACTCCTTATCCGAGAGGTGCGGGTGGACGAGCCACCTTTCTGCGAAATATTTGTTGGTTTTACAGCCGAAAACTTTGAATTCCATGCATGAGAATGTATGGAAAAGTAGAGAAAAGGCAAAAAATTTTGACTTTACTCACACCTCTCTATATTATCACCAACGCTTTTCGAAATCGTCCATTTTTACTCATCTATAAGGAATCCTATGTCAAAAAACGTCTATACTATTGCTACTATCTGCGTCATCACGAGCATCATCGGTGCTATCTACTATACGAGTTCTTATGTCTCTCATGACTCTGTAAGGCTATCAAATACCAATACAGGACTCATAACTGATCTCGCGAGTTCGTTCGGTAGTGGTGGGAATACGAGTAGTGGAATTGTATTCGATACAGCACCAACACAGCCAACCTGGGAAACTAGTTCGGGTAAAGAGATATTCTTCAACACGAATTGGATGGGGCGAGTTGTAACTATACAAGGTAAACCCGCTCATTACCAATTCGGTAGTGGAAATCCTCTAGAGTTCGATAAGAGTCGTGAAGAGATTATACAGATCAATAAGAAATGCCGTCTTGCTCAGAGTGCTGAGGAATCTATAGCATGTAATCAATATCTCGGACAAGGAGAATCACTCAGTGATATTACCCTACCCGATGGCACGGAAGGACTCAGTTATGCATCGCGTATGACTCCTGAGATCGAGTATCTTGTATACTCGTTCCTCTCGAATCCTGTTATTCGTCAGAGTAGTGAGAAGTGTGGTGAATTCTTTTGGAAAGATGGGAATGAAGGTGCGCCGTTTTATAATAATGAAACCATGCATGAAGATATGGGTGAAGTGATGCCAGAGGATTGGTGGAAGCCATACAGGATCGATATCAATCAACTGATCGTCATCAATCCGAATACTGGCAGGAAGGAACTCAATCCGAACCCAATATGGACGCTGAGAACACAAATTCTCTTTCCCCCAGTGACTTATGGAAAGGCGGGAAATTATACCAATATCAAACTCACAAATTGTCTCTCAAAAAATAATATCCTCACGCCACTTCAGGCTCATGTCGATCGTCACTATCGTGAACTCATATGGCTCTGGAGGGAGTATAAAGTGGAAGCATAATACAATAACCCCGATACGCAGTGATGCGCCCGGGGCATTTTTTTGTCTTTCACTTTTCAAATATACAAAATTCAATACACTCCTATCATGTACTCCCTCCGCTTTCTTTTCTTCGCATTGCCACTGTATTTTTCCCATATCTTCATGTCTTTTGGCTGGATTATATGAGAAAGTGCCTCTTTTGAAAGACAAAAGATGTACTTTTTCCTCATCTGTCTGGTGCTGATCCTCGCCGAACTCGCGATCACGAGATGACGACTCGTCATCGAGAGACTCATAGAGTACGCACCGATACTTTTCTTCGCTCTCCTCTTGCCACTCGTATCTCTGCTTGTATGGTGAGGTGATATCGACTCATACTGGATCCGCGGCAGCTATGAGAAGTTCCATGGATATCTCCTCTATAGTGGGATCATCGTACTCACGTTCGCCCTCTCACTGCAGAGTGCAGGAGAAAAAAGAAAACTCATACACGCAACACTCTGCGCGAGCATGATCGTCTCGGTGATCGCACTCATCGAGGCAAGTGGCGTAGAGGTTTTCTTCACTCGGCGTGCTGACGTCTGGTGAGGGTGACTGCGCACCATCTCGACCCTTGGCAATCCGAACTATCTCGCAGGATACCTGCTCCTCTGTCTGCCTCTCGCCCGCATGATCCGCTCCCCAGAGAGACCTATTCTCATACTCCTCATAGCAGCCGCACTCATCACGACAGGCAGCTATATCGGTATGGCGATCATGGGGATGTATGGGATATATATGATGCTCGGGTGGATATTCGCCAGATACTTCCAGAATATAGATAAAAAAATACCGTCTATCATCACGGTGGTTATCGGAGTTCTCTTTCTAGTTGTGTGATACGCGTTCCTCCCTCCAGACAAGCTCCTCTCTCTCACGAGCAGGTGGGTGCTCATGCGTGAGATCTGGACAGAACTCGTCCGATATCCGCTCAGTCTGATCACGGGATATGGTCCTGAGAGTGTCCTGAGGTTCTTCATGGACTCGCGCGCCCCTATCGTAGATGCCTACTTTCCAGCTGACAGTATGATCGACTCCTCGCACAATACACTCCTCGATATCCTCTTCCAGTATGGACTCGCGCCACTCGCCCTCATCTGATGGTACCTCGTCCGTAACCGTCACGATTGGCATCCATACGCTCGTGAATCCGCGATACTCGGTATCGCCTTCCTCATGTTGAATCCATATGTCGTCATGCATCTCGTCCTCCTCTCACTGACACTCACATACCATGGAGATAAAAGATAGGGATTATTATATCAATAACTCAGTGTTTTATTTTATATACTCTTCTAATTTTCTAATCAGGTTCGTGAATATGCTTTAGATATGATTTTGTGTGCTGTTGGATGCTGGTCAGCTAATGCAGCTATATCACTTGTGACTTTAGCGGATTTATTTGGCATGATAGATGAAAGGCCACCATTTAACGTGGTCGATAGAATCTTATAAAGGCTAGGATTAAGTTCATTTAATTCATGCGCGTACATGGCGCGAGCATCTATCAAGTCTCCAAAAAAATGCTTTAAGTAATTTAACCCATTCAATTTTTTACCATTTACAGGTTTACGATCTTTGTACTCCACAGGTTTTGGAATCGTACCGTTGAGCATACCTGCGACTTTACGTTGTCCAAGTTCTGTTTGTCCAAGTTTTCGTATACGAAGTTCTATTATTCATCATTGCGAATCATGCAGCTCCTTTTGCCAGGTAGATGTTTCCAGGGGTAAATTATTTTCATTATGGTTTCAAAGGTCAGCATTTACTGTGCCGATGAATTCAGTATATCCAGGCATATCAGCGATACTTCCAGAAGCAGGAATTTTGCTAACAAGACTTGCTACTTCACTCTATATACTCGCTAGAACAGCACTAAGAGATTCTCATTGCTCTACACGAGCAAGAAAATTGCGCGCGATATCGATATGCTCTTCCTGAGATGAAGAGAGAGGAGCAACTACCTTAGAAGTCATATATAGAGTATAAATAATATACTCTATATATTCATAAATTTACTTTTGTCAACTCCATCTACCCACCGATCCCTCTCGTCACTACCCAGAGCCACTTCTCGGGATTGCTCATGTCTCGAGTTGGGTCGTTGCGAGCCTTTATCGTGTCGGAGATGATAGTACGAGTATCGATATCGGCGTTGCCGTTGATCTCTTCTTCTGTGACGATGTTGATGACTTCTTCTCCAGGGAGCCTCTTGTTCTGCGTAGACTTGGCCACGAGTGTCTCGTAGGCAGCAGTATGGATGAGGGATGCGAGGAACTCCTTCTCTGCGTTGCGACGCTCTACGTTGTCACTCTGAGTTTTGAGCGTGTTGGTGAAGCTGTCTGTCTCGTACTCCTGCACCTTATAATACCCGATCAGATAGATCAGGTAGACGACGACGGCGATGAGACCGATGAGGATGTAGTGAAAACGGGAATACAAGTGAGGAGGAGATAGATTATAGGAGATAGGAGATAGCTATGAAACTAAACCCTATTGCTTTTCGGAGTCTTTTTTCTACAATATTCAGAAATCCATAATCTCCAAACGAAAATAACTCCTCCTCCCATGCAAAAACTCCTCCTCCATATCCTCCTTGCTGTCTTTACTGCTTTTGTGATATTTTTTGGCTACTCGGCCTATCAGTACTATGTGGCGCTCCACAGCGATGATCCAGTGGTACCGTATGTCCTGGTCGAGAAGTGAGCCGCGACGGTCGTGCGTGGGGAACTCGCTATAGATATGACGGCGGGTGAACAGTATGATCTCTCGGTCGAGGATACGATCATCACGGGGCGGGATACTCTCGCGATCGTGACATGGCCAGACCGATCACAGACGCGTCTGGGGGCGAGTTCTCGCATGCGTATCGATCGCATGACGGTAGCAGTGGACTACACATCGATAGAGATCGAGTTCGCACTCGAAGAGGGTCAGGCATGGTCGACCGTCGTACGTACTATCTACCCAGGTTCGTACTTCCGCACACGTATCCCTGGACAGGGTGTCATCGCCTGAGTGCGTGGGACAGTCTATGATATCGACCTCGTGCGTGGATATATCCGATCGATCGATCATAGCGTCGCGCTCACTGACTCACTCGGACATGCTGCGAGCCTCCTCCCTGGAGAACTCGTATCGGTGAAGAACATATTGCAACGGATGACGGCCAGTATCGTCGACTCTAGTTGGACACTCGTGAACACCGCCCAGGATAAGATATTCCTCGATGCACGGGCAGAGATACTACGCACTCAGGTAGACATGCTCTCAGGCCAGACGAGTGGTGTGTGGGATCGATTCGTACGTTTTCTATTATCCTTCATCCCGAGCTTCTCTGATCTCGCCGTTCTCGAGTGACTCCTCTCAGACGTACCAGGATTCGAACACGTAAAAATCCCCAAAGAACAACTCCTCGGACTCTATCAGAAACTGCAGGATACAATATTTGTACAAGAAAGAGACAAGATCCGTACATATATAGAGAGTCAAAAATCCACCCTCGAACTCACTCCCGAGTACCTCCAGACCTTCACCCGCAGTGCTATATGGGATCAGATGGCATCGTCAGGTATCACTCTCGAGTGAGCACAGAGCATGGTGCGCTGATACGTACAGGGTCTCGATACACAGATGCGAGGAGTCATGCAGGTCGTGCCAGTAGGGGATCTGGGTACCAAGGCTCGGGAGACACTCAGACAATTGGTAAAATAAAAAAAAGTTTTGACATTTGGTCCACCTCCCATATAATCCGCGGGCTTTTCAAATTCGGTTGAGATACTCTCTCCTCCTGAAAGTGATGTTGGACCCAAGTATATCGGCTTCTCGCAGACATACACCAACCTCTCATTATTTATATACACACAATTCAGACGTTCACAATATAACAGTTAAAAGTTTTTGAAACCTTCAAAATCCTTAACTCGCAATATTTTTACTGCAAGACTTGGTAACTCTCATACATATGGCAGGAATAATCGGAAAAAAACTCGAAATGACTCGCATCATCCATAATGGTGCCTTCACTCCTGTTACCCTTATCAAGGTTCCAACTCTGGATGTCGTCCAGGTAAAGACCAACGAAATCGATGGATACGAAGCTGTCGTTATCCGTATGACTGACGGGAAGAAGATCACTCTTCGTGAAGTTGGTCGTGATGGTATCTTCGCATCTCTGGAGAAGGGACAGGAAGTATCTCTCGATCTCCTCGAAGGTATCCTCGAAGTCACTGTCTCATCTATATCGAAGGGTAAGGGTTTCCAGGGTGCTATGAAGCGTTGGAACTTCTCAGGAGGTCCTGCGTCTCACGGTTCCAAGTTCCACCGAGCACTCGGTTCTATCGGTAAGCGCAAGCCTCGCCGAACCAAGCCAGGTCAGAAGATGCACGGACATATGGGTCTCGATACGATCACTCTGAAGCATGTTCCTCTCGTTCTCGTGAACAAGGATCTCCGAGTTATCGCCGTCAAGGGTCCTGTCGCTGGTGCTCGCAACTCACTCGTAACACTTTCTTTCTAGTTCTCGGAGCTCCTCCAACAACTACAAACTAAATTCTAAAAACTATTCTATGAAAGCTCCTCTTTTCGACATCAAGGGAAAACAAAAAGGTACAGTAGACCTCGAAGCAACACACTTCGGAGTCACTCCGAACGCAGGCCTCATCCACAAGCTCCTCATCCTCCAACAGGCGAACGGACGTATCGCTATCGCTCACGCGAAGCATCGTGGTGAAGTCGCTGGTTCGACTCGCAAGATGTTCAAACAAAAGGGAACTGGTAACGCTCGTATGGGTGATCGTCGGTCTCCTATGCGTCGTGGTGGTGGTGCCGTATTCGGACCTCGCAGCGAGCAGAACTGGTCAGTCGCTATGAACAAGCAGGAGCGTCGTCTCGCCCTCTACTCACTTCTCTCGACGAAGGCTACATCTGCATCTATCAAGATCGTAGAGACATTCGCTGGAGTTGGAGAAAAGACAAAGACAATGGCAGGATATATCAAGACTATCGAAGCTCGAAAACCTCTCTTTGCTATCCTCGCTACTGAGAAGAACACTCTCCTCGGAGCGAACAATATCCCAGAGTCTCGTATAGTGAATGTCGAATACCTCAATCCACACGATCTCCTCAAGTACTCAGATATCGTCTTTACAGAAGCGTCACTCGCTCACCTCTACGAACACTTCTCAAAATAGTTTCCCAGTTTCCCAGCAGTTGAGAATATCTCTCTCCTGTCAAACTGTAATACTGTAAAAATTAATCACTCTCCTATGAATTCTCTCTATAATGTCATCAAAAAGTTCGTCGTTACGAATAAGTCTACTGACGGTGAAGTCCGTGGTGTCTACACATGTATGGTAGATATGGCAGCAACCAAGATCGATATCAAAAATGCCATGAAGTCACTCTATGTAGTCGAAGTTGCTAAAGTAAATATCCTCCACACTCGTCCAAAATTCCGTAATTCTAAAAAGGGAATCGCTCGTCGCCAAGGTATCGAAAAGAAGGCAATGATCACTCTTAAGAACGGAGCAAAGATCGTAAACTTTGAAGCAGTAAAGTAGTCGATTGGTTCTCACCATCACTCATTTGCTCATCACTATCCTACTAATCACTCGCATATGCCAATCCGAAAGTATAAACCTACTACCCCATCTCGTCGATTCATGACAGGCCTCACATACGAGGAGCTCACGACAGATACACCATACAAGCCACTCACGGCATCGATCCAGCGTCATGCAGGTCGTAATAGTGCTGGTCGTATCTCTGTTCGCCACCAGGGTTCAGGACACAAGAAGCTCTATCGTCAGATCGACTTCAAGCTCAACAAGATAGGTATCCCAGGACGTATCGAGACAGTCGAGTACGATCCATACCGAACTTCTTTTATCGCTCTTGTCTGCTACCGTGATGGAGAACGTCGTTATGTCCTCGCTCACATGGAGACGAAGGTTGGAGATGATATCATCACTTCGAACGAAGCAAAGCCAACTCCAGGAAACCGTATGGAGATCGGTATGATCCCAACAGGACTCCAGGTACACAACGTCGAGATGATCGTCGGTCAGGGTGCTACTACGATCCGTGCTGCAGGTACGAGTGCTCAGGTTCTCTCTCAAGAAGGAGAATACACACAACTCAAGATGACAAGTGGAGAGATCCGCCTCGTCCACAAGAAGTGTTCTGCTACGATCGGAGTGGTTTCTAACCAAGACTGGAATCAGGTTACTATCGGTAAGGCAGGTCGTTCTCGTTGGATGGGTAAGCGCCCTACGGTTCTCGGTTCATCTATGAATCCAGTGGACCATCCACACGGAGGAGGTGAAGGACATCAGTCAGTCGGACAACGCAAGGGACCAAAGACTCCATGGGGTCGTCTCGCTCGCGGTGTCAAGACTCGTTCTCGCAAGAGTACAGATCGTTGGATTCTTCGTACTCGTTCAGGAAAGCTTCAGGGCTAGTCGTCTCGATATCTTGATTCTTCTAGAACTCGGTATCTCCCCATTCAAAACTAAATTCTAATTTCTCTCCTATGACTCGTAGTCTTAAAAAATGACCTTACATTGATATTCGCGTATCGAAGAAAGTCGATGCACTCAATGCTTCTGGAAAAAAGACAATTATCAAGACATGGTCACGTGCCTGTACTATTGCTCCAGATTTCGTTGGACACACATTCGGTGTACACAACGGAAAGTCTCATATCCCAGTATTCGTTACTGAAGATATGGTTGGACACAAACTTGGAGAGTTTTCATTTACTCGCATCTTCCGTGCTCATTCTGGTAACAAATAGTTCAAAGTTTAAAGTGAAAAGTTTACACCCAAACAACTCATTTTTATACTTGATACCTTATACTTTACACTTCAATCTATGAAAGCTTCTGTTCGCAATATTCGCATCTCTCCAAAGAAACTCAATGTTATCGCATATATCGTGCGTGATATGAATGCAAAACAAGCACTCGACACACTTCGATTCATGCCGAAGAAGGGAGCAACTATCATCTATGATGTTCTCAAAAGTGCTGTTGCCAACGCAGAGCACAATGATTCTCAAGATCTCGCAACTCTCAAGATTGCATCGATCTTCGTGACTCAAGGACTCGTGATGAAGCGTATCAACCCGATCTCTCGTGGACGTGCTCATCGTATCCTCAAGAGAACTTCTCATGTCGATCTCACCCTCTCTGCATAATATCTCTTCTCACCCTTAATTTCAATCACCTATGTGACACAAAGTTAGTCCTCTCGCATTCCGTATCGGTTACATCAAGACTTGGCGTTCAAATGGTTACTATGACAAGAAGTCATATGCTGAGAACGTAGCTGCTGATGTAGCAGTTCGAACCATGATCACGAAGCATTTTAAGAATCTTCCTGTAGGAAATGTGTTCATTGCCCATTCAGGGAATAGTACTCTCACTATAAGCGTCTATACGTCTCGTACAGCACTTATCCTCGGAAACAACGATGAAAACATCGATGCACTCAAGGCAAAGCTTACTCTTGCCTTCCCTCAGTACAACTTCACTCTCGAAGTCAAAGAAATCAAAAAACCAGAGCTCTCCGCTCAGATCGTCGCTGATTCTATTGCTCGTCAGATGGAGAAGAAGATGCCATACCGCCGAGTTATCAAGAATGCTATGGCAAAGACTATGGAAAAGGGTGGTCTCGGAATCAAAGTCAAGCTTGGTGGTCGTCTCAACGGTGCGGAGATCGCTCGTCGTGAGACCTTCAAGGAAGGAAGTATCCCAACTCAGACAATCCGTGCAGATGTCGAACTCGCTTACGAGCGAGCAGAGACTCCATCTGGTACAATCGGACTCAAAGTCTGGATCTACAAGGGTGATGTCTTCAAGAAATAAAACACTCAAAAAACTTCAACTTGCATTTTTAAAATTTTCTTTATAATCTTAACGATTTTCCCATGTTACAACCGAGCCGAACCAAATATCGAAAAGCACACCGTGGTGTCATCAAGGGTCTCGCAATGCGAGGATCTGATGTCAGCTTCGGAGACTACGCTCTCAAAGTGACTGAGTCTGGGTATATCACTTCTCGTCAGATCGAGAGTGCGCGTAAGGCCATCGTTCGCTACCTCAAGAAGGGTGGACAACTGTGGATCCGTATCTTCCCAGACAAACCATATACAACTCATGCGGCAGAAGCTCCGATGGGAGGTGGTAAGGGTAGCGTAGAGATGTATCGTGCTCCTGTAAAACCTGGTCGTATCATCTTCGAAATCGGAGATATCGCCCCAGAAGTTGCAAGAGAGGCCTTTGCACGTGCTGCATACAAGCTCCCACTCAAGACGAAGATCCTTCTCTCAAAGAACGATCTCTAGTCAAAATAACAATGAACAATGAATAGCTAACGATATATTTCGTACACTACTTACTACTCACTACTCACTATTTACTATACTCCTATGGCACCAAAGAAAAAAGCAACCGCTCAGGTTACTGGCGACACGAAGTCTCTCGCAGACCTCAAGACACTCTCAAAGTCTGAACTCCAGACAGAGCTCAACACTGCTCGTCGTGATCTCTATATCCTCACGATGAAAAAGGAACTCGGAGAACTCAAGCAGTCTCACGTTATGAAGCAGGCACGCAAGTATATCGCTCAGATTTCTACGTTCCTCACCTCAGCAGTGTAATTCCTTTTCTTCTCTTCCTCAAATTCTAACATTTCCCCTATGCGTACAAAAACAGGCCTCGTCACGAGCACAAAGATGCAAAAAACTATCGTTGTGACTGTCGAAACATACAAGACTCACCCGAAATATAAGAAGCGTTATAAGTCTACTGCGAAGTTCTACGCGCACGATGAAAACGGTCTTGCAAAGCTCGGAGATACTGTCACTGTATCTGAGACTCGCCCACTTTCAGCGCTCAAGCGTTGGATGCTTATAGAAGATTCTATCGTATCTTCTCAGGCGTAGTTGCACAAGGATGGTTCGCGAGAACCTTCTCCCCCTCCAATATTCACTATTCACTCTCTTTTATATGATTCAGACAGAAACAAGACTCGCCATCGTCGATAACACAGGAGCCAAAGAAGCCCTCTGTATCAAGGTTCTCGGTGGTTCAAAGCGTCGTTACGCGAGTGTCGGTGATATCATCGTCATCTCAGTAAAGAAGGCTCTTCCAAACGGAAACATCAAGAAAAAATCAGTATGTAAAGCCGTCGTCGTCCGCGTTGCAAAAGAAGTTCGTCGTGAAGACGGAAGCTACGTCCGATCTGATGACAACGCATGTGTGATCATCGATGATAAGAAGGAACCGAAGGGAACTCGTATCTTTGGACCTGTATTCCGTGAGCTCAAGGCTCGAGGATTCCAGAAGATCATCTCTCTCGCTCCAGAAGTTGTATAATTATGTATGAACTTAGAACTTAGAATTTCGGACTTAGATATACAAGTCCAGATCCAAGACTCTAAGCTCTAAGCTCTAAAATCTAAAATCTATCTACTATGAAAATCCACTCAAACGACGAAGTTATCGTCATCGCCGGAAAGGACAAGGGAAAGAAGGGAAAAGTCGTCAAGGCAAACCCAGCTTCTGGAACTGTTCTTATCGAAGGTGTCAACCTCATCACTCGTCATATCAAGCGTCAAGGAACAACTCCAGGACAGAAGGTGACCTATGAGAAGCCAATCGATGCATCGAACGTTATGCTCATCGATCCGAAGACCGGAGAACCAACTCGTATCGGGTACAAGCTCGAAGGTGGTAAAAAATTCCGCGTTGCGAAGAAGTCAGGAACCGTTTTATAATCCGATTACACTAACACTCCTCGTGCACAACGTGTGTCCAGAGTGCCAAATAATCTTACCCCTCCTTTTATGTCATTCAAAGATAACTATAAGAAAAATATCCTCCCTGCTCTTGCCAAAGAACTCGGAATCGATAACCCGATGAACGTTCCTCATATCGAGAAGATCGTTCTCAACATGGGTATCGGTACCTACGTAGCATCTGGAAACAAGGACTTCTCATCTCTCAAGAGCGATCTCGCTCTCATCGGTGGACAGCTTCCTCGTATCAACCATGCTCGTAAGGCGATCTCCAACTTCAAGCTCCGTGAAGGTATGCCAGTTGGTATGATGGTGACACTTCGTGGAGAGCGCATGTATGCCTTCCTCGAGAAGCTCATCGCTGTCGTTCTTCCTCGTGTTCGTGACTTCCGTGGTATCTCATCTCGATCGTTCGATCAAGAAGGGAACTTCCACTTCGGTGTCAAGGAACATACGATCTTCCCAGAGGTTCCTCAGCTCGACGTCGTCAAGCCACACGGAATGCAGATCACCATGAAGTTCCGTACAGAAGGAAAAGACCACTCAAAGGCACTTCTGGATAAGCTCGGATTCCCATTCGTCAAATAAAACCCTCCTCCCAAACTTTTAACTCTCTCTCATATGGCTCGTACCGCAATCGTACACAAGTGTCGCACCGCTCTCGAGAAGGCAGAACGTGCTCACGCTCTTGGCAAAAAACCAAAACACTCTACTCGTCTCTATCACCGTTGTTCTCACTGTGGACGCGCGAACGGATATATCGGAAAATTCGATCTCTGCCGTATCTGTATCCGCGAAAAGGCGAATGCTGGAGAACTCATGGGAGTTCGCAAATCAAGCTGGTAATATTACAGAATCCAGGAATTAGAATCCAGAAGCAAGTTTTCTCTAAAATACTACTCCTGATTCATTCTCCATTCTCAATTCTAAATTCTAAAATCTAAAATTATGACTCACGATCCAATAGCAGATCTCCTGACTCGTATCCGTAACGGATATCTTGCTCGTCTGCACGAAGTTGCTGTTCCATACTCAAAACTCAAGGCTGAAATTCTCCGTATTCTCAAGAAGAATGGATATATTGTTGACTTTGTAGAGTCAGAGGACAAGCGTTCATTTGTTGTATCACTTCAGGATGTTCGCACGACAAAATATATCCCATCTTTCCGTCGTATTAGCCGACCTGGACAGCGTATCTACATCAAGAATACTGATGTCAAAAAATCACGAAATGGAGTTGGTATTTTTATCCTCTCAACTCCGAAGGGAGTCGTTACAGGATACGAAGCTCACGCACTTGGTGTTGGTGGTGAACTTCTCTGTGAAGTCTACTAAAAAATAGTATCTAGAGGATATGGGATAGAGGATGGTGATGCTACACCCTTTCTCACACTTCCACTCACTCTACAATCTACTCTCTAAAATCTCAATTTTATGTCTCGAATCGGAAAACAACTTATTACTATACCAGCTGGAGTGACAGTAACCATTGCGGATATTGTGACTATCAAGGGCCCAAAGGGTACCCTGACTTTTAACATCCTCACTGGAGTGAAGGTCGTGGAGGCAGAAGGAAAGATCCAAGTCTCTATCGAAAACCAAGAAGACAAGCAACAGCGCGCCTTCTGGGGACTCACTCGTGCGATGCTCCAGAATATGGTAATCGGTGTATCAGATGGGTACTCAAAGTCACTCGAGATCATTGGTGTGGGTTACAAGTTCGATATCAAGAATCCTACCAAGATCGAGCTCTCTATCGGTTTCTCTCATAAGGTACTCGTCGATGCTCCAGCTGGAGTTACTGTCGAGGCTGATCCAACAGAGAAGAATCGCATCATCATCAAGTCTCACGACAAGCAGCTCCTCGGATACTTCGCAGCATATATCCGTTCACTCAAGAAGCCTGAACCATACAAGGGGAAGGGTATCCGTTACGTCGGTGAACATGTTCGTCGCAAGGCTGGTAAGACCGCAGGAAAATAATTGTAAATGGTAAATGGTAAAATCAGAATCCATTTCCCAAATTCACAATTCACAATTCACAATTTATAATTCTCTTCTATGTTAAAAAAACTCCAAAATCGTATTCGTCGCGCCAATCGCGTACGAGCTCGTATCACTGGTACTGCCGAGAAACCACGACTCTCAGTGTTTCGAAGTAATACTTCTATCACGGTACAGGCTATCGATGATATCTCAGGTGTGACTCTCTGCGCTGCTCACGATATGGCACTTACTACAGGTACCAAGTCAGAGCGTGCCGCTCTCGTAGGAAAGGCAATCGCCGAATCTATGGTCGCCAAGGGTATCAAGACTTGTGTCTTTGATCGCGGAGGATATCTCTATCATGGTCGTGTTAAGGCTCTTGCTGAAGCAGCACGCGAAGGTGGACTTGCATTTTAATTTTTCTTTTACTTATAGTTCTTATGTCAGATACTCCAGTTACTCTCGAAACAGAAAATCTCGAAGCTCAAACTCCATCTCCAGAGGTTACTCCTACAGAAGAAGTTGCAGCAGCAGCTCCAGAGGCAACTGCCAAAGAAGCTCCTCGTGCTCGTGATGATCGCAAGGGAGGTGATAGAAAACCACGTCCTCGCAACAATATGCGAGAAGAAGACAAGGAATTCCGCGAAGAGATGATCTCTATCGATCGTGTAACTCGTGTGACTGCAGGTGGACGCCAGCTCCGCTTCCGTGCCTCTCTCGTCATCGGTGATGGTAAGGGTCGTGTTGGACTCGGTATCGGTAAGTCAGGAGAAGTACAAGGTGCTATCGAGAAGGCTCTCCGTGATGCGAAGAAGAATATCATCACTTTCCCTATCGTGAACGGTACTATCCCACACGATCTCGCTATGAACTTCAAGGCAAGCTCACTCTTCCTCCACCCGGCTCATCCAGGTACTGGTATCATCGCCGGAGGCTCAGTTCGTAAGCTACTCTCAGTATCAGGAATCGTCGATATCATCGCGAAGCAACATGGCTCATCGAACGGTATCACCAACGTCCGCGTTGCGATCAAGGCACTCGCTGCCCTCAAGCCGATGGATCAGGTTCGCTCATTCACGAAGTCGACTAAGGCTCCAACTGAGAAGACTGAAAAGGCCCCAAAGACAGAAGAGGCCGTAAAGACTCCAGCAAAGAAGGCTCCAGCAAAAAAGAAGGCAGAATAATAAAATCCCTATAACTCAATTTTTATGTCAAATCTCTCAACTATCGGTCCAGTTCCTGGATCTCAGACTCGCAGAACACGTGTAGCACGCGGACGCGGTACTGGTATCGGAGGTACATCTGGTCGTGGTATGAACGGTCAGAACTCACGTACAGGAAAAGGAAAACGCTATCCTACATTCGAAGGAGGACAGACTCGTCTCTTCATGCGTATCCCGAAGAAGCGTGGATTCACAGCGTACAAGCCAGAGCAGTTCGTGGTAGTCAACCTCGATACTCTCCAGGCTCTCGCAGACCTCGGAATCACGACTATCGACTACGCAATCCTCTACGAGCGCCGTATCATCCGAGAGAAGAACAAGACTCTGAAGATCCTCGGACGTGGTAAGCTATCTGCGAAGGTCGAAGTCACTGCAGATACTGCATCTGTAAGTGCGAAGGCTGCTATCGAGAAGGCAGGAGGAACCCTCACTGTTTCTGAGTAATCATATATCATACCATCCCTGACTCATACGAGTTGGGGATTTTTTATATTGTGTTCTCGGCTTGCAAAAGGAGAGGGATTCTATAGAATACTCGGGCTAAAATTCCTTCATTCTCAAGAATCTCTCTTTGTATTAAATAAACGCAAGGGCAACTGAACAAGTTGCTCAGCCCTTTTGTTTTTAATACAAATTGGGAAGGAATTTTAGCGAATTACGAGTGACGACTTCGGTTGCCCTTTTAGTTTGCTAAAATTCCAAAACGCATCTCATGAAGACCTCTTTTAGCATTTACTTTTGTAAGTGCTTTTATTATGACTTATCTCCAGAAGATATTCTCCAATCCTGCCGAGTCACTCTCGATATTCACGCGTGATGAGATAGACGAGCTCGATGCTCGTATCTATGAGCGAGATGGCAAGCTCTATCTGAGTAGTTATTCGAGATGAGAAGAAGAGAAACAAGTCTGGAGTGATAAAAAATCTGCACCCGAAGAGATCGTGAGACAACTCTATCTGCGTGAGCTCCTGAAGAAATACAAGTATCCAAAAGAACGAGTGGATATAGAAAAATCTGTCCGATTCGGTCGTGAGACTAAGCGAGTCGATATCGTGATATATTCCGAGGACAACGAAACTCCGCACCTCATGGTTGAGGTCAAGGCTCCTCATGAGAAGAACGATGTCGAGCAACTTAAGAGCTATCTCAATGCTGATGGGACACCTTTCGGAGTTGCTACCAATGGGAAGTCTGTACTCATCCTCTATCGTCCATATCCGAAGGATTTCGATACACTCGCTGATATCCCGAAGTTCGGAGAGACGATCGATGATGTCCTCAGTCGTCGTATTATGCTCGCAGATCTGGTAGAGCCTAAGCAACTCAAAGAAGTCATCGAGAATATCGAAGAACTCGTACTTGCGAATTCTGGATTCGATAGTTTTGATGAGATATTCAAGCTCATCTATGCCAAGCTCCATGATGAGAAGGAGTCTATAGAAAATCCCGATAGACCACTCGAATTTCGCAAGTCTCCGACTAAAGATGCCAAGAGAACTGAAGATGACATATTTAGGCTTTTTGATGAAGCAAAGAAACGATGGCCATGAGTATTCGAAAAAAGTGATAAGATCAAACTCCTTCCTGAGCATCTCTCTATCTGTGTAGGTGAGATCGAGACATTCAAGCTCCTCGGTACCAATCTGCAGGTCATCGATGAGGCATTCGAATATCTCATCCCTGATGTTGCCAAGAGTAAGAAGTGACAATACTTCACTCCTCGTATCGTGATCGATATGTGTGTCCGTATGATGCAACCAGGAGAAAAAGAAAAGGTCATCGATACTGCCTGTGGTTCGGGTGGGTTCCTCATCCATACGATGGAATATCTCAAAAAAAGACATAATTGGACGAATACCAAGATGTCCTCTTATGCAAAACAAAGCCTATTCGGGATCGATTTCGATGAGAAGTCATCGAAGATAGCTCGTGCTATGATGCTCATCGCCTGAGATGGGAAGAGTCATATCTATAAGGAGAATTCTCTCGATAGTGCCTCGTGGTCTGAAGAGTCAAAATCAGATTTCAAAAAAGAGGAACTCCTCACAGAGTTTGAGGAATACTCGATGAATGAACAAAACAAAAAAGAATACCTTCACTTCAACTTCGATGTGCTCCTCGCGAATCCTCCGTTCGCAGGAGAGGTCAAAGAATCTGCGACACTCGCCAAGTTCCAACTCGGTAAACATCCGAAAACAGGGAAAAATATCGACAATATCTCTCGGCATCTCCTCTTCATCGAACGCAACCTCAACTTCGTACGACCAGGTGGACGACTGGCTCTCGTACTACCACAGTGAGTATTCAACAATACGAGTGAGGAGTATATCCGCAACTTCATGATGGCACATGCTCGCATCCTTGCTGTAGTTGGTATCGAGGCGAATAGCTTCAAGCCACATACAGGAACCAAGACAAGTGTGATATTCCTCCAGAAGTGGGATGCAGTGACCAATCCGAGGATCGAGAACTATCCGATATTCTTCGCTACATCGAAGATAGCATTCAAGAATAACTCATGAGACTATGTCTATCGCGATACGAGCTCACGCAATGTGGATAATCTCCAATCTGACCTCCTCCAGATTGCTGAGGCTTTTGAGGTGTGGGGACGAGAGCAGGGATTTAGTTTTTTAAGTGAATAGCAGTCTATGTCTCCTCAGCTTCTCTCCACATCACTCACTTCTCTCATCCAAAAGTATAATTTGGATATTTCAATTGTAGAATTGAAATATCTTGAAGAATCAAAGCGAATCGATGCAGAGTATTACAAGCAAGAGTTTCTGATACCAAGAAGAGAATGATTAGATTTTTTACCAATAGGTGATTTTCTAACAAAATGTGAATATGGATTATCTCTTGCAATGAATGAAGATTGAATATGAGAAAAAATATTTCGTATGAATGACTTAGTTAATTGAGTTGCTATAAATGATCATTTAAAGTTTGTTGATATTGATAAAAGTGATTTTGAGAAATATAAAATTAAAAAGAATGATATTCTCTTTAATCGTGTAAATTCTATAGATTTTGTTGGTCGTACAGGTATTTTTAAATCTTCCAATGAAGACTCTGTTTTTGCTTCTTATCTTGTAAGAGTAAATGTTGATGAGTCTAGAATTAAGCCTGATTACTTGAATTTGTTCCTTAATTCTAAATTTGGAAGAAAAGAAATTCTACGAAAAGCTCGACGAGCAGTAAATCAGGCAAATGTAAATGCTGAAGAACTCAAGAGAATAAACCTGCCCCTTCTTTCTTATTCATTTCAAGAAAAATTAGAAATTCTTTCAGATGAATCCTTCAGGAATTTAGAAATATCAAAGTCTCTCTATGCCGAGGCAGAGCAAATCCTCCTCGGAGAACTCTTACTCATAGGCTGGACTCCGACAGAAGTCGGTATAGCCCAGAAGATGAGTGCAGAGGTGCAGCTCTTCGGACGATGTGATGCGGAGTTCTTCCAGCCAAAATATGATGAGCTATTCGAGAAACTAGCGAAATTCCAGACACCGAAACTCGGGGATATCGTAGATTATCAGAAGTGAGTTGAGCCATGAGCGGATGCATATAGTGAATCTGGTATTCCTTTTATCCGTGTAGCGGATGTGAGTATAGATGGGATCGATAGTATCGAGAAGAATATATCCTCAGAACTCCTTATAGAATACGGTGAGCGATATTCACCGAAAAAAGATGAGATACTCTTCACGAAAGATGGAACTATCGGGATATCTTTCGTCGTGAATGAAGATATGAGAGCGGTTCTGAGCGGAGCATTCCTCAGACTGCAGAAGAAGATAGAGATAGAGAGTGAGTATCTTGCTCTTGTTCTCAATTCTATGGTTTCCAAGATGCAGATCGAGAGATTTTCTGGATGAGCAATTATTGCCCACCTAAAACCGAGTGATGCTATGGAGATACTAATTCCTGTTTTATCTCCAGATATCCAGTCTCTCATATCTTCTCGGATCATCGCTTCTCATATTGCCCGTGAAACATCAAGAATTCTCCTTGAGCGAGCGAAGAGAGCCGTAGAGATATACATCGAGAAAGATGAGAAGAGTGCAGAGATATATCTATGAGCCCAATAATTATCTCACACTTGACCATACTTTCCATACGTAGACAGTATGGGAATATTTTCCTACGCTTACCGCCTTATGGGTATGAAAGAGAAAGAATGATTTGAGGGCCAGTGAAGAATTTGTTATGTTTTAAGTAAATAACAACAATTAAAACAGTTTCACAACAATATTTATGCGTAATTCATTGATCTGTAAGGCAATATGTACCACAACAACTAAAAATATTTACAACAACTTCAACAATAGAAATGCCTATCTCATGATATGAATTTTATTTGATGGTTAATTGATTCCGCAGATCCAATAACTATTGGTAGGCACCAATAAGCTCTATTTTAAAGCAAAATCTTATTTGATGGTTATTTGATGACTGTTCATATAAAAATGAAGATAAGTATGATGTATAAAAACTGATTGACCCCACTCCCCATACGCATATAGTATGAGAGTATTTTCTTAACTTTTCTTTTTATGCGATCTCTCCTCCCTCTCGCGATATCGGCTCTCGCTCTCATCATGACGGGTTGTACTCTCCCGTTCCAGTCACCAACCGTTCCTGTCGTTCCGACGAGCTCCGGAGTGGCACCTATCAGTACTGGAGTATCACTTCCTCTTCCTGCTCTCGCAACACTCACGCCATTCTTGGCTCGTGGGACCGAGCCGTTCTGGGCGTTCCAACAGACGGCAACAGGGGCCAAGTACTCAGTTCCAGGAGGTATGATGGGAGGAGTAGATGAGATGTACTATACGACTGTGGAGACGATCTCTGGGACAACGATCATCGTGAACGCGACTCCGATCGCGACGGGATCATTGATCAAGGTGACACTCGTGCCAGGAACGTGTAGCGATGGGATGAGTGATATCGTCTATCCATATATGGCAACCCTCGTACTCCCGAGTGAGACTCGTACTGGATGTGCGAACTAGCTTTTGCTCACTCTGGTCTGTTTTTCATTTGATTTCTCTCACTTTTTCCCTATAATCCGCGCATCTCTTATTTTCTCTTATGATTGCTAACATACAAAAAGTCTGGTCAACTGAACATATCCGTAAAAAGATCATATTCACACTCATCATGATCGCGGTCTACAAGCTCCTCTCTGCTATCCCAGTTCCTGGGGTGAACGTAGAACTCTTGACGACTTTTACTGAACAACTGCGTGCCAACACACAGCTTGCATTCTTTGGTTCTCTGATGGGTGGTGGTCTCGAGCAGTTCTCGATCATCCTCATGGGTCTCGCACCATATATCAACGCGACCATCATCATCCAGCTCCTCGCGGTGATCATCCCATCACTCGAGTCACTGAAGAAGGAAGGTGAACAAGGACAGAAGAAGCTCAACAACTATACACGTTGGCTCACGATCCCACTCGCACTCGCACAGAGCTACGGTATGATCTACCTGCTCAATAGTATCATCAACGTAGGAGATGTCCAGATCGTCGATACGACTAACTTCCTCGGAGTCGTCCTCCCAGCGATGATCTGTATCACAGCAGGTACGATGATCCTCCTCTGGCTCGGAGATCTCATCACAGAGATGGGGATCGGGAATGGTTCGTCTATCATCATCTTCGCGGGTGTCCTCGCTGCTGTGCCACAGCATATCCTCGGGTATACGACAGCTGGGAACTACTCACTCCTCTTCCTCCTCGCGGTTCTCACTGTAGCAGTTATCTATATCATCGTCCGCTTCACAGAAGGATATCGCAAGGTTCCCCTTATCTATACTCGTACAGGTCGTGATGAGAGATCGTATTTTCCTATTCGTGTGAACCAGGCTGGTATGGTACCTATCATCTTCGCGATCGCCATCATCACCTTCCCATCTCTCATCGGACAGATCCTCGCGAAACGTGGGACTGGTATGAGTGCAGATATCGGAGCATGGCTCTCGACGAATCTCTCTATGCAGAACCCAAGTTGGATCTATATCGCTATCTATTTTCTCCTGGTTATCGGATTCGCCTTCTTCTACGTATCGATCACGTTCAACACGACCGATGTCGCTGAGAACATCCAGAAGCGCGGAGGATACATCCCAGGTATCCGCCCAGGCAAGGAAACTGCAGAATATCTCCAGAAGACCTCTGATCGTCTCAACCTGTGGGGAGGAGGATTCCTTGCTCTCATCGCTGTCTTCCCATATGTGATGACCAAGATCGTCCCGATGCTCGGATTCTCACTCTCTGGTACGACTCAGATCGATTTTCTCATCTCTGGTTCTGGACTGATCATCGTGGTCGGTGTGATCCTCGATATCATCCGTCGTATCGATGCAGATATGAAGAGTTATGATTATAAGAAGTTCTACTAGTTAGACAGATGACTTTTGTACCATAAGGGTATACATTACAATATCATCCTGAGGCACGAAGGATCTGCTCCTGAAACAATGATATAGATTCCTCCTTCGTCGCCAGTGACAAAAGGGGGAATTTTCTATAAAAAGATTCCTCTGTGTATGTGTTTCTGTTTGTAATCTTTTTATATTGTAATACTTTTTCTATGAAAATCTGCGTCTGGGATACTGAGACTACTGGGTTCGCGACGAAGGGATGAGATATCACGCAACAGCCATATATCATCCAGTTTGCTGCGATCGTCTGAGAACTCGAGAGTGACGGGACATATACTGAGATCTCTCGTCATGATATGTTGATTCGACCACCGATCTCGATTCCTTTTGGTGCTTCGCAGGTGAATGGTATCTATGATGCGACGGTCGCAGATAAGCCTCCCTTTGCTCCCCATGCTGATGAGATTCTGAAGGTTCTCAATAGTGCCGATATCGTATCCGGACACAATATCTCCTACGATGAAGAGATACTCTCCTACGAGCTCCAGAGACTGGGCCGTGTAGGTGAGTATGCACCGATGAGTACGGTCTGTACGATGCGATCATCGACCGATCACTGTCAGTTGCAGTGACGAGGATTTTCTTTCAAACCGCCGAAGCTCGCCGAACTCCATAGATTCCTCTTCGATGAGTACTTCGAGTGAGCACATGATGCGATGATCGATGTCGAGGCGACAATGCGATGCTTCCTCGAACTCGTGAAGAGAGGAGTCATCCAAGTAGAAACCAATAATGTTATGCGACTGTTTTAGTGTTATGGAACTTCTGAAAAACTACGAATTTCTTTGTTAGAACAATTTATTTCTTAGTCACTTACATATCAGTAAGCTCCTTTCGAAAAAATTATTCTGCCTCGAACTTCTTGTTTTTGAGAAATTCCGAATTGTGTAAAGACTCCTTATGTTGATATTCTTTTATATATATTGCCCATGCTTTTCCGAGAACTCCCGATCATAGAACCGATCCTACGCGCTATCACCGATGAGTGATATGAGACGCCGACCCCTATCCAAGCACAGGCGATCCCATCCATCCTCCAGGGCCGAGACTTCCAGTGACTCGCTCAGACGGGTACAGGGAAGACGGCAGCTTTTGCTATCCCGATCATCCAGCTCCTCGTCGCTCGCAAGGATCCCAATAAGTGAAAGCGCAAGATCAAAGCCCTCATCGTGACACCAACTCGTGAACTAGCTATCCAGATCGAGGAGAGCTTCCAGGCGTATGGACGATATGCAGGACTCCATCAGACGGTCGTATTCGGTGGAGTGAGTCAGGGCAAGCAGGTTGAGAGACTTCGCCAAGGTGTTGATATCCTCATCGCTACCCCTGGACGTCTTCTCGATCTCATGGGACAAGGGTATATCTCACTCGCTGATGTAGAGATATTCGTCCTGGATGAGGCGGATCGTATGCTCGATATGGGATTTGTCCATGATGTGAAGAAGCTCCTGAAGGTTATACCCGTGAAGCGTCAGACTCTGTTTTTCTCAGCGACTATGGCTCCAGCGATCGCGACCCTCGCTCATAGCATGCTGAAGAATCCACTGAAGGTAGAGATCACACCCGTCTCGACTACGGCTGAGACGATCACACAACACGTCTATCATGTGGATAAGGTGAACAAGAATCCACTCATGGTACATATCCTCCAAGATATCAAGATCAAAAATGTACTCGTATTCACTGAGACTAAGCATGGGGCTGATAAGGTCGCAAGGTTCCTCATCGAGAAGGGGATATCTGCCGAGGCAATCCACGGCAACAAGTCTCAGAACAACCGCCAACGCGCACTTGCCAACTTCAAGTCACAAGAGACTCGAGTCCTCGTCGCAACTGATATCGCCTCACGTGGGATCGATATCGATGCGCTGGAGTATATGATCAACTATGATATCCCCAATATCTCTGAGACGTATGTCCACCGTATCGGACGTACGGGTCGAGCAGGAGCTCGTGGTGTCGCATATTCGTTCTGTGAGCATGACGACCTCGAGTTCCTTCGCGATATCGAGCGTTTGATATCGCAGTCTATCCCCGTTATCGAGGATCATCCATTCCCGAAGACGAACTTCACCCTCTCTCCTCCCAAGGTACAACAAGCACGACCACCACGTCGTCCTCAGGGCGCTCCAGGATCCAAGGCGCTCACCCATAGATCCCATCAGTGAGATGCAGCAGGGTCACGAGCAGGAACGCCTCCACCACCACGTCCGCAATCTGCGAAACCAGCCCCACGCAAAGACTGGAAAAAGCCAGATGCCCCTCGTCCACCACGATCTGGTGGAGGATTCGCCCCACGATCTGGAGGGAGTGGGAGATAGGGATTATTGTATGGGAGTTCACATTTTGTACTCTCGGATTTTCATCCCAGGATCCGAGAACTAGCATAGAAAAATAGAGAACATAAAAAAAGATTTGCATTATAGCGCCTTTTATATATACTTCGCGAGCAATTTTTATAAGCAGTACACAGCAATGCCAAAAGACGACAAAATCGAAGTCGAAGGAAAAGTCCTCAAGTCTCTTCCAGGCGCTATCTTCGAGGTAGAGCTTCCAGAAGCCTTCTCGAACATGGTGATCCGTGCGTATGTCTCAGGCAAGATGCAGAAGAACCTCATCCGTCTCATCCCATGAGACACCGTGATGGTCGAGCTCACGCCGTATGATCTCTCACGAGGTCGTATCACATTCCGCAAGCCCAATGCCAATGCTCCTGTAAGAACTCCGCAAAATAATCACAATCGAAAATAATCCAATCCCTGGATTTAAAGCTCAAGGAATGAAAATTATAGTATCATTCCTCACTTCCTTGTTATAATAACTACCCCTTAACTTTTTTCCCATGAAAGTCCGCCCATCAGTCAAGAAAATCTGTGATAAGTGTGTTATCATCCGTCGTAAGGGTGTCGTTCGTGTTATCTGTTCTTCCGAACCAAAACACAAACAACGACAAGGGTAAGCCGGTCAACTTCAATACTAAATTCTAATTACTATTCATTATGGCACGTATCGCTGGAGTCAATCTCCCTGATTCAAAACATGCAGAGATCTCACTTATGTATATATATGGTGTAGGTCGTTCACTTGGACAACAGATCCTCACGAAGGTAGGGATCGCTTGGAACAAGAAGATGGGTGATCTCTCAGAATCTGAGCTCGATCTCATCCGTGACGAACTCAAGAAGTATATCATCGAAGGTGATCTTCGTCGAGAAGTAGCAGGTAATATCAAGCGCCTCACGGAGATCGGTACATACCGTGGATCTCGTCATAAGAAGCGTCTCCCAGTTCGTGGTCAGCGCACCAAGACGAACGCTCGTACTCGTAAGGGTAAGGCAGTCGCTATCCAGAATAAGAAAAAATAGTCGGTTAGTATATTGGTGACTTGTCCTGAGACAAAAACCAATCACTATCCTACCCATCACTATCCCACTAATTAACTATCTATGGCTACTCCAACACTTCGTCGCTCGAAGAAAACTCGTAAAAATGTTCCAGAAGCGATTGTATTCATCACTGCTACACTCAACAATACTCATATCGTGGTCTCTGATCTCTCTGGTCATGTCCTCACTTGGGCAACAGGTGGAAGCTCTGGATTCAAGGGTGCTCGTGAAGCAACTCCATACGCAGCTCAGATCACTGCTGAGAACGCAGTATCTAAGGCAAAGACACTTCACAATGTCGAACGTGTAACAGTATACGTAAAGGGTATCGGTTCTGGTCGTGAACAAGCAATCCGTGGTATCACTACCGCAGGTGTTGATCTCACTGCCATCTACGATGTGACTCCAGTTCCACACAACGGATGCCGCAAACGTAAGGCCCGTAAGCTCTAAAAGTTAATCGTCAATACTCAATATATCAATTACGAATAGATATATTGAAACTCAAGTATTCGTAATTCAACTATTGATTCATTAAATAATTACTCTATGCGCTACACAGGACCAAAAATGAAACTCTGCCGCCGTGAAGGTTACAACCTCTTCGGTGTAGAAAAATACAACCTCGAAGACAACCACCGTACCGTCAAACGTGCCGGAAAACTCTCTGAGTTTGGTATCCAGCTCCGCAAGAAGCAGGCAGCAAAACGTCAGTTTGGACTCACTGAAAAGCAATTCCTCCGCTACTACAAGCGTGCACAGAAGCTCAAGCAGGTAACTGGTGATGCGATGATCGCTCTTATCGAGACTCGTTTCGATAACGTTATCCTCCGCGCGAACTTTGCTCGTACGATCATGCAGTCTCGTCAGTCAGTTGGACATGCTCACTTCCTCGTGAACGGGAAGAAGCTCAACATCCCTTCTTACGAAGTACGTGTTGGTGACGTCATCACAATCAAGGAACGCCTCAAAGAATCAACCCTCTATAAGACTCTCCTCGAAGAATTCCAAGCATTCGGTGAAAAAAATAAAGCAGCTCAGGTAACTTCAGTTCGTTGGCTCTCAGTTGATCCAAAGAAGCTTACGATTACTGTTACTTCTCTCCCTGAGAAGTCAGACTTCGACCAGATGATAGATATCCAACGTATCGTCGAATTCTACTCTAAGTAGTACCTTTCTTCTCACTTGTACTATCTATTAACCCTCACTCTATGCATATCATTCATACAGCCATCGGGGTTCCAAAGATCTCACGAACTATCCTCTCAGCTCATGAAGAGACGTTCTTGATCGGACCGCTCCCAAGTGGATATGGAGTTACTCTCGGAAACTCTCTTCGCAGAGTGATGCTCTCATCGATTCCAGGTACGCGAGTAACAGGTGTCAAAATCTCAGGTGTCACACACGAATATACAACGCTTCCAGGTGTCCGCGACTCTATCCTCGATATGCTCCTCAACCTGAAGGGACTTGTCATCGACAAGAGTAATACTGGTATCGAATGGCTCTCTCTCTCGAAGAAAAAAGGTGGTATCGTAACAGCAGCTGATATCAAGTGTCCAGGCGGTATCTCAGTCATGAATCCTGATATGTATATCACGAGTCTCGATGATGGATTCGAGTTCTCTCTCCAGATCCGTGTCGAGAAAAATGTCGGGTACGTCTCTATCGAAGAACTCACTAAGCGCGAAGATGAAGCAGGTATCCTCCTCGTTGATGCGAACTTCTCTCCAGTCGTGAACGTCAAATATGATATCGAAAATACTCGCTACGGTGAGATGACGAATCTCGACTCTCTCACGATGACGATCAAGACGAACGGAGTGATGTCTCCATCAGATGTCGTGAAGTTCTCAGGGAAGATGCTCGAGTCATACTTCGGTCTCTTTAACGAAGAGAATCTCCAGGTTGGTGGTGAATTTATCGCTGACATCCGCCAGGTTCTCGAACGCGAGAAGCAAGAAGTAAAGGCAGATCTCGAAAAAGAAACATATACTCCTATCGAGATCATGGGGCTCTCACCTCGCACACTGAATGCTCTCGTCAACGGAGATATCCTCTCTATCGAACAGCTCACCAAGTGTACAGAAGCGAAACTCTCATCTATCAAGTGATTCGGTAAGAAGGCTATGACAGAAGTACGAGATGCTCTCAGAGGTCGTGGATTCAAACTCCTCGGAGATGATTAGTCCCCGATTCCCCAGTCAACCATTGAACTATTACATAATTTTCCCCTATGCGCCACCGAGTAAAAAAACATCTTCGTCTCAAAGGAAAGGATAAAGCACATCGCAAGAGTGTCATCCGTAGTCTCATCTCTGGACTCTTCGAACACAAGTCTATCATCACGACTCAGAAGCGAGCTCTCGCTATGACTCCTGTGGCTGATAAGCTCATCGAATATGCCAAGAGCGATGCTACAGAGTACAACAAGATCCGCTATATCACTCCAGAAGTGTTCACGGAGGCTGCGAGCCGTGCGATCATCGAAGTTGCTGCAAACTACACAGACCGAAAGGGTGGATACACACGTATCACTCCTATCAAGTATCGTGATGGTGACTCAGCACTCCTCGTCAAGATCGAACTCGCATAATCCATACTCTACCACTCACCCGAACATTCGGGACTAAAATTCTTATATATGAAAACACTTTTCTCAAAGCAAATCCTCGGCAAAGATCGTCCATGGTACATCGTCGATGCAAAAGGACAGAGCCTCGGACGTCTCTCTACAGCTCTCGCTCGTATCCTCTCTGGACGCAATCGAGTTGATTTTACGCAACACGTGGATAACGGTGCCTATATCATCGTTACGAACGTAGCAGATATCGCTGTAACAGGTACGAAGGAGACGACGAAGATGTATCGATCTCACTCACAGTACCTCGGTGGTCTCCATGAGAGAAACCTTGCTTCTATGCGTAAGAAGAACCCTGCACATATCCTCCGCCATGCGGTGACTGGTATGCTCCCGAAGAATCGTCTTCAGTCTGATATGATCCTCCGTCTCAAGCTTGTTCCTGGTGCAACTCACCAGTATGAAGCACAGAAGCCAGTAGAACTTTCAGTCTAATTACAATACGCTGATCCCAATTCGTAATTGAACCATTAAATTATTAAATAATTATACCTTATGTCAGATAAAAAGTACGCATACGCTGTCGGTCGTAGAAAGACTGCAGTTGCACAGATCCGTCTCTACAACGGAAAGGGAGCATCGACGATCAATACTAAACCTATCGATACATACGTCACTCGTGCAGATCTCTTCCAGACGATCTATGCACCACTCAAGACAGCTGGAGTGTATGAAGACTTTCACTTTGATATAATAGTATCTGGATCAGGAGAGAGTGCTCAGGCACAGGCTATCCGCCACGCAGTTGCTCGCGCACTTGTCGTCGCACAAGAGTCTCTCAAGCCAACTCTCAAGGGGGCATGATTCCTCACACGAGATGCACGTAAGGTTGAGCGTAAGAAGCCAGGTCTCCACAAAGCCCGCAAGGCAGGTTCTTGGTCAAAGCGTTAGTATTCTGTCTCACTTCAAAAATCCAAAAAACTCTAATCCTCTATTATGCCTACAATTAGCCAACTTGTCCGATCAAAGCGAAAAGATAAAACTCGCAAGAGTAAGTCTCCAGCTCTTCAGTTCAACCGAAATAGCCTCAAGAAAGAGATGTCTCCACTCGCTGCTCCTATGCGCCGAGGTGTGTGTCTCAAGGTCTATACTTCGACACCGAAGAAGCCAAACTCAGCTCTCCGAAAGGTTGCTAAGATTCGTCTGACGAATGGTTATGAGGTTATCTCATACATCGGAGGCGAAGGACACAATCTCCAAGAGCACTCTGTAGTCATGATCCGAGGAGGACGCGTGAAGGATCTCCCAGGTGTACGATACCATATCGTTCGAGGTCTCCTCGACTGTCAGGGTGTCGACAAGCGCAATCAGTCTCGATCTCTCTACGGAACGAAGAAGCCAAAAGCAAAGAAGTAGTAGCTTGTCTCGTCTGATCTCATGACGAAAACAAAACTAATAAATCATTAAACTAAATCTCTAATCTCTATTTTATGAGTACAAAAGGAAGCGTATCATTCTCAACTCGCAACGAGCGTCTCACGAAGTTCGTGAACTATATCATGAAGAATGGTAAAAAAACTCTTGCATACAAGATTCTTAATACGACTTTTGATATCCTCCGTGAAAAGGGGTATACCAATCCTGAGGAAGTATTCGACAAGGCTCTCGACAACGTCATGCCAAAAATCGAATGTCGTCCAAAGCGTGTCGGAGGTTCTATCTACCAAGTACCGATGGAAGTTCCACAGGGACGTTCATTTGCTCTTGCTTCTCGTTGGATCCTCGCCGCAGCTCGTGGAAAGAGTGGAAAAGATTTTTCTCACTTTCTCGCACAAGAGTTCGTCGATGCTGCTACAGAGACTGGAGTTGCCGTCAAGAAGAAACTTGATGTCTATAAGATGGCAGAGGCCAATAAGGCATTTGCTCGTTATGCAAACAACAGATAGTCGGATACTACAAAATCAACAATTAAAAATTAACAATTAATCGGATATGGCTCATAAAAAAGCGATGGGATCGACCTCCAACGGTCGAGACTCACAAGCCAAGAGACTTGGTGTAAAAATCTACGGTGGACAACCAGCAATGTCTGGAAATATCATCATTCGTCAGAAGGGAAATGCCTTTTGGCCAGGAACTGGCGTCAAACAAGGAACTGACTTCACGCTCTTTGCTGTATGTGATGGTGTTGTCTCTTTTCAAGAGCGTCGCCGTGTCCGTTTCGATGGTCGCACATACCGTGATATCTACGTATCAGTAGTATAAGGTCAAAAGTCCGAAGTATATAGACCCTGGTCAATGCTTCTTACTTTTCACTTTTCCGCCTGTAATGGGTATAGATAACTTCTCACTTAAAAATATATGACATTCGCTCCAAAACAACAACTCTCGAAAGTACGCGGAAAGAAGCGTTACTCTGCATGGCTCAAGCTCAATGCAAAACGCCTCAAGAACCAAGTATCATCACTTCAGTATAACGCTGCAGGTGAGGCTGTTGCACTTGGTCACTTTGCATCTCCTATCACTGGAGAATACAAGGGACGCAAGATATATACTGTGAAGATTGGACGCGGAGCGACTCCTACCAAGATCCGTGCATAGTTTCTGATAACTATATACTCATTTTTTTGACTATGAATAATCAATTAGCTGTCGATATGGTTGAAGCGAAATCCTGAGTTGAGACTCCACCAGATATAGTTAAACTACAACTAGTTGCGAGTGTCTGAGTAAAGAGTAATCAAAAGATAGCTGATATAGTTGATGCTACACAAGGCGTGTATGCTGGATAACTTGATCATTAATATAACCTCAAATTCCTATGATATCCCGTCGTCAAACGCGTGAATACCTCCTGCAGTCTCTCTATGCTCGAGTCCACCTTTCACCCTTTGTGCGGGATATTTTTTGTGAGGCTTTTTTCTCAGGGAGTAACAGTGTCGAACTCGATCTCGTCTACCTCGATGAGATGGAACGACTTATGATAGCCAACGAGCGCACACTCCTAGATATCATCGCACGTCTCGCGCCGAAGTTCGAGCTCCCGACGATCCCAATGCTGCATATCCTCATCCTCATGCTATCACTCACAGAGATCCTCTACTGGAAGTGAGAGGCGATCCCTGATGCTGTCTCGGTGAACGAGGCGATCGAACTCGCGAAACGATTCTCCGATGACCAAGGAAAGGGTTTTATAAACGGCGCCCTCTCCACCTTCCTGAAAGAAAAAGATGCGATCGTCCTCGGTGCGAAGGAAGGAGAATATCGAGTATTCCAGATATAGTTCTTACTGCAAAAAATTGCAAATCGAGTAAATATCAATATCATCAATCATGATATAATCTATAACTTCCACCCTATGGCTCGTACATCACTGCGGTATGACCGCATAGAGTTTGAATCGAAAGTGAGTACTTTACTCGCTTCGCTCCAGATTCTCCCTGTCAATCCATCACTCTATATCCTCGCCTGTATCCATCGTAGCGTCCTGAACGAGGCTGGACAGGGCTACATCGAGTCCAACGAGCGTCTCGAGTATCTCGGTGATGCTGTCCTCGAACTCGTCATCACAGAGGCATTATTTCACGAATTCAGTGAAAAACCAGAATGAGAACTCACAGATATCCGATCCGCTCTCGTACGTGGACGCAATCTCGCCGAGATCGCAGCACGTCTGGACTTCTCATCTGTTGTCCAGCTCTCTCGCGGCGAGTCGATCGCAGGAGGCCATGAGAATCCATATATTCTCGCCAATACATTCGAAGCGATCACGGGCGCCCTCTATCTCGATCAGGGATTCGAAGTCGTGAAGAAGTTCCTCCTCACCCATGTCTACTCGACTCTTGCACATATTCTCGAGAAGGCACTTTTCGTAGATCCCAAGTCGTTCCTCCAGGAACATACCCAGGCGATCTGGGGGATCACTCCACTCTATCAGGTCGTCGAAGAGGTCGGACAAGACCACAACAAGATCTATATAGTATCTGCGATCCTCGATGATATCATCCTCGGTACAGGTAAAGGCTCGTCCAAGAAAAAAGCCGAACAGGATGCAGCAGAGAATGCTGTAGCTGTTCGGGCAGAGTGGGAGGGACGTATTACACTCAGTAGGAAACCAGGAGTGTAAGAAGAGTAGTTCTACCCGAAGTTATTGACAAAAATAGATAATACTATATTATGTTGAAGTGATTTTACTTTTTCATTCAAAATATATGCTAGAAAAGCTAGGAATTCCGAATCAAACGTCTACTGAAAGCCACGGTTGAGAATCAAATATACCACAAGACAATAGCACACAGCACGTTGCTAATATCCTTGCAGGAGCGTATCAGATTACTGAGGATAGTCCAGAAATAATCAAATTTTGACTTACGCCCGAAGAGAAAAAATCTATCGAAAGAGATATTGAGGCAGAAAAACCAATAGCAGATACTCCTGCTTATCGAAAGTTTCTTGCATATATATTTCCAAATAAGACAATTATATTCCCATATCTTCCAACATATACTGATGCACTCACTGTAGTATGAAAACTATCTGAATTATTTTGAGTGAAAGTGGGTTTATCGTATGAAGGAGACCAAACATTAAGATTGATGAAGGATCAACAACATTACGCAGGGTCTCGAGGTAGAGGTTCTACTGAAGATAGAATTATTAATGAGGGAATTATGGGTATGGTTTGGTGCGCTCGAACAGATTCTCACAACGATCGAATGGCTCCAGTTGCATGGCAGTTCCATGGCAATGGAAAATATCGATCAGGCACTAAAAATATCTATATAGAAGATGGTCATTCTATGATCCCTATTTTTGTATAAGTTTTGAGTTGATTCTTTAAATTCCATGATTCAGATATCTAAAAAATATCCGTATAAAGCGGATATTTTTAAAACACCTTGAAGTACGCCTTCGGAAATGAGAGTCGATACTCTATAAAATTCTCTTTGAAAGCCGTGTATCACTTCTGGTCACTTGGGCCTCACTTGTTGCGGAGCTGGTCGAAAGTAAGGTACTTGATCCCCATAGCGGCAGACTCACGGAACCATGTATCGACGAGAGCAGTACCCCCTTGGATATCGTAGGATGCCTTCCCGGTAAAAGATACAAAGTGTACAGAATGATCCCCGAGATAGTCCATAGCCGCGAATCCTGCAACCGCAATACCATCTCGGTAGACGCACCATTGGCGAACCTTGGATGGATCATGCTTCGAGATGCGCTTGTAGTTGGAGATATAGTCACTCTTGAACCAGTGCTTCACACGTGTCGCACGGAACGCAGCGACAAAAGTATCAGGATCGACAGCACGGACTTCAGCTCCTGACTTTTCGAACTTTTTTACCGCACGCACAGAGCGACTATTCCACTTATTGCGATAATTCGCATCTATGATATTCAGGCTCGTCTCCTGGAAGTGATCTGTGAGCCACATCCGTCTCCAGCCTTTTGGGATATCACTTCGAGAGTAGGGGATCCAGGTGATGATACCATGTTTCATGCCATCTGCCTTCAGCTTCTCGATATCTGGCTCGATGTCCGTACGTTCGTAGCGTGATACAAAAACATTCCCGAAAAGTCGCTTTTTCCAAGCGTATTGGGGAGGATTGCCGATGTCGAATACGGTGATATCACCACAGGACTCGAGATAGGGACGATAGATCTCGGCACTGGTACGATGATAGTAAAAATCCCGAGGGAACTCTTGAGGTTGGAGGTGTTGCATGAAAAAATTGTAGCAGAATCTTGAACAAAAAGCAAAAACTATTCCACAGTGACTTCCACGATGATCTTCGCGAGCGTATCTCGGGTGATATGGATACAGACGATATGTTCACCTGCTGTCTTGATATGTGTCTTGTTCGGGAGCTTGATATCCTGCTTCTCGAAAGAGATGCCGAACTTCTCGTTCACCTTCGCGCCGACTGCATGTTCATCCAGTCCACCGAATATCTTCCCATTCTTCCCCTTGAGGGTGAAGGTGAGTCGTTGTCCGTCGAGGTTCTTCTGGATCTCGAAGGCCTGAGTGAGACGGATACGAGCTTGATCGCTTGTGCGTTTTTTATCGGTTTCGATTTTCTTCATACGTTCTGCTGTTATCTCCTTTACGATACCTTGTGGAATGAGAGAGTTACGCGCCTGAGGAGTCGATACTGCTATGATCTGTCCCTTGCGCCCTATGTGCGCTATATCCTGGAGGAGTTCTACGGTGATCTTGCTGGTTGCCATACTATTCGCTATAAAAAGGTAAAATGTGTGTGATGGAGTATATCGAACTTCTCACAAAAAGGAAGCCATAAAATGAACACAATATTGACAAAATATAAGAAGAGTATTTCATATATGAAAAAGTTTTGACTTTTCCCACTTTTCGCTATAATCGGCGAGTCCATGGAGGTTTTTGTCTCTCTTCTCTTGACTTTGGTATCGCCAAGCTCAGGGGCGCGGACCTTGACTCCGCCATTCCTACTTCGAATCCTCTGGAGTACCCACATTCCATTCCTGTCTCCATTTCCTGGGGTATCGCCAAGCGGTAAGGCAGCGGACTTTGACTCCGCCATTCCTAGGTTCGAATCCTAGTACCCCAACCAACATATAACGTCAAGATACTTTTCTCGACAAAAAGAGTTCCCTGTATACAATATTCGCGTTCGAACACAGTAAATACTCTCATTATTTTCTCTATTCGGATTCAAATACAATCCATATTTATCTCGCTTCGTTATAAGGTTCCAAGTATCTGCTATGGCAGATCCCTTATATGAGCTAACTTTTCTTTTTATGATAGCAGTAGTAGAACTCGGTGGGAAGCAGTATACAGTCGAAGTCGGTATGTCTCTCGTCGTCGATCACCAGCACGTAGATGCTGGAGCGAGTTTCGATGTACCAGCGATGCTCATCGCTTCTCCAGACGGAGCTCAGGTAACAGTTGGTACTCCTACGATCGCAGGATCAAAAGTGAGCTTCACCGCTGAAGAACACTTCAAGGGAGATAAGGTTCGTGTATTCAAAATCAAATCAAAGAAGCGCTATATGCGTACCCAAGGATTCCGCCCACACCAGACTCGCCTCACAGTGACTGCTATAGCGTAGTTTGGATCAGATTGCCAGATATCTGCATGTAGATCACTGCAGAGGTATCATGGGCATTTTATTCCTAAAAACTCTCGATGACTCCATCCCTCAATACCCGTGCCAGACTCGCGAGAGCTGCACGCAATAATGTGCCTCTTCAGAGCGCGACAGAGACGTTCCGTAAGTTCAAGTGGTTCACACTCTGTGTTGCACTCCTGTTACCGATATATCCATCACTGTCTCTGCTTGGTTCCGATGCGACAGCGCATGGAGCGGATTATGACGAGACGAGTATTATCACAGCATATAGTGATGACTCACTCGGTGAGAGTTCTTATTTTTCTGAAAATGGTCTCATCGCTCTCGATGGGACATTGTCTGAGGATCCTGTACGAGAGACCATCGCCTCATCGACCGGCACAGAGATAGAGTCAGTAGAACAGGCTGATCACAAAAAATCACCAGAAATACTGCGCTATACTATAAAGTCAGGTGATACCCTCGCGAAGATATCTGATCAGTACAATGTGAGTACTGATGCGATCCGCTGGGCCAACGATATCTCTCTGGATACACTCAAGATCGGTACTATCATCAAAGTTCCACCAACCTCAGGAGTCATCCATATCGTGAAGAAGTGAGACACACTCGGAGCGATAGCCGCGAAGTATGATATTGCAGCCCGTGATATATCGAGTTTTAACCAGCTCTCTGACTGAGATAGTCTGCGTATCGGGAAGGAGCTCATGATCCCTTGAGCACAGAAGAACACTCCGATCGCAACCCTCCTGAAGACGACACCAGTGGTCAATCCTCGCGCCGTCACTCCAGTACCACAAGATAAGCCAGTCGTCCGTCCTATCACTGTCGATGCGAGCGGACTGAAGTCGAGCTATGCGATCGCCTATACAGGAAAAGGCCGAGGATTCGTCTGAGGGAACTGTACATGGTATGTCGCACAGAACAAGAGTGTCACATGGCGCGGGAATGCCGCCGCATGGATGAAGAACGCTCGTGCTCAGTGAGTCAAGACAGGATCAACACCAGTTCCAGGTGCGATCATCCAGTTCTCCGGTCGTGGATACTCTCGCGCATACGGACACGTCGGTATCGTCGCTGATGTGACCGATGACTACGTGATCGTGAAGGATATGAACTACCGTGGACTCTATGAGGTGACGATCCGCAAGGTGAAGAAAAACGATCCAGCGATCGATGGATATATATATGTAGACTAGTCTCTATGAGAAAATCCCCTCTGACTTCAGAGGGGATTTTGATTTGACAAAAAATACATAAAGTATATATTTACAGTTATATGAATACACTTACAGACATACACAGAGTAGCGAAGGGTACTCAAAAAGAAGCTATAGGCAGTCTTTGAGATGAGCTACTTTTTAAGTATCGTTCACCCGATGAGATAACTAGACTACAAGAACAAGCAGATATCCTCTTTCCTCTTCTTGAAACGTGCAGGAGAGTATGAGAGATATATGCACAACACTCGGCAATATATCAAAAAACAGATAATCCAACTCTCCATATTATTGATACTTGATGATTCGCCCCAGCATATGATACACTTCTTTCTCTATTGAAAAAGTCAGAAAAACCTCTCTAAACCTAGAGAGGTTTTTTGTTCCCGTCACCCCCGAAGGACAAGGAAATCCACCGTTTCCGTCATTGCGAGGAACGAAGCAATCCAGCGTTTCTAGTTTTCGTCATTCTGAGGTTTCTGTAGCTCAGAATCTTCCTAACTTGTTTCAGAGTCCAATCCATGTACTTTTTGTAGAAAAAGTACCAAAACTATTGGGGTCAGGAAAACTCGTTCGCTCCGCTCATCTTTTTTCTTTCTCTCATCCGACTCAAACAGTTCCTTCCCCCAAACCCCACTGAGTTCACTGTTTTCATCTTTCTGATAGAAAAATAAAAAATCCCCCACTTTCGTAGGGGATTTCTGATGGATTCTAATAGATATTAGAACTTGCGTGGAGCGCGCTCCTCACGAGGCTGAGCCTCGTTCACTGCGAGCTCTCGACCCATAACTTCCTTACCGTTCATGGCTTCGATAACTGCTGCCATATCTTCCTCGTTAACATCGACAAAAAGGAAACCCTTCTTGCGTCCTGTCTCACGATCAGTAGGCCAGAAAAAGTCTGCAACTGGTGCAACTTCTTCGAAAATAGCGCGAAGCTCATCAGCTTCGATACGAAATGGAACGTTTCCGACGAATAGTCGTTTTGTACCTGCGGTGGTGCTCATAGAGAGAAAAAAGAGAAAATAAAGTGCCGGGACTGAAGCGATTCTCTCGGGGATCTTCTAGAGACTCGAGGAACGAAAAAGACTTCGACTCCCAGATTGTACCCATTTTCTCTTGGATTGCAAATTTTCTCGTATTCTCCCTTGATTTTCGCATGCAGACTCATACACTAGTGGGATATATTTTTGTACAATATCGTATGAGTGATCGCCAGAACATACCGAATCATATCGCCTTCATCATGGATGGGAACCGCAGATGGGCCAAGAAGCTCGCTAATATCGTATCGTTCGGACACGAGAGTGGCGGAGCCAATGTAGAGAAAGTCCTCTCAATCACACTCGAAGCAGGTATACCGTATACCAGTATGTGGGCCCTCTCGAAGGAGAATATTATCGAGCGAGATCCAATCGAGATTGCGACGATATTCGAACTTTTTGAATCCAAGGTTCCGAAACTGATCCCAAAGCTCCAGAAGGCGGGAATTCGCATGGAGATCATCGGAGATCTGTGGTTAGTACCGCCCGCTGTGCGAACGATCCTGCTCGATGCGATCGAAGCCACCAAGGCAGGAGACAAGATGACCTTCATCCTCGCGATCGCCTACAGTGGACAGGATGAGATCGTCAGATGAGTGAAGCGTGCCATAGCCGAAGGGGTCGATCCACAGACACTCACAGAACGCGAGTTCCTCACATATCTCGACTCAGGCCGATATCCTCCACCAGATCTCATCGTGCGTACAGGTGGGAGTATCCGTCACTCGGGATTTTATCTCTATCAGTCGGCGTATAGTGAGTACTACTTCACCGATACACTCTGGCCAGACTTCGGGAGAGTAGACTTTGATGCGGCACTCGCATCCTATGCTGGGAGCGGACGCAATTTCGGGAAGTAAGATGCTTTGATTATTTTGTGTACCAGTCACCCGCGAGGTACGAAGCAATCCAGTGTTCCTCGTTCCTGTCATTCCTGCGTAGGCAGGAATCCAGCGTTTCCTTTTCCTTCCGTACTTTTGTAACCAAAAGTACCAAAAGTTCTTCTTTGGTTTGTTCGTTTTGTATTCTGTTCCCGACTTGTTTTCTAGAATTTCAAACTCAGGAACATTTGAAATTCTCTCGAAAACTGCGTCGACAGAATATCAAAATTCACAAAAAGAAGAAGCAAATTGAAACAACAGATACATGAAATCTGCACTATCTCCTATCACTATCACTTATGCCCATCTCCACCTGGCTTCCCACATATCACGCACGCGTAGAACGATCGATTGCTTCTTTTTTTGCGGAGCGGTATGCATGATCCATATGAGTCGAGCGGACATACGAAGAGGCCATGCGATATGCGGTCGAGTGAGGCGGCAAGAAACTCCGCCCGATCCTCGCGATGGTCGCATACGAGTATGCTCGCTCTGTGGACGGAGAGTTCTGGGATACAGACGCATGAGCTGAGCTCCTCACTGCTATCATCGGAATCGAGATGATTCACTGCTATACACTCGTGCATGATGATCTCCCATCGATGGATAACGATGAGCTCCGTCGTGGACGTCCGACGGTCTGGAAGGTGTATGGTGAACCGATGGCACTCCTCGTATGAGATAGTCTGCAGACTATGGGGTTCGAGCTCCTTGCAGATGCGGGTGATGCTCGAGTTGTGAGTGAGATGGCTCGTGCACTCGGAGATCTCGGTGTCGCTCGCGGACAGATGCGCGATACTTTTCTCAGGCACGATACACTTTTACTCGATGAGTTATTGTGTATACACGATGAGAAGACTGGGGGTTTTATCGCGAATTGTCTCGTGTGCGGTGCGCGTCTGGGTGAGGCAGATGACATCACTCTGGGACATCTGCGATCTCTCGGGATGCTCCTCGGTCGAGCCTTCCAGATCCAGGATGATATACTCGATGCTGAGGGGACAGGCGATACAGTCGGCAAAAAAACCCGAAAAGATGTCTTGCTCGGAAAGGGAATCGTCTCCCTCATCGGACTCGATGAGTCGAAGGCACTCCTCACGACACTCGAAGAGGATATGCTCGTGATAACGCGAAGACTCACAGATAAGCGTTTCTCTGATATAGTCGAGTTCGTAGTGCATCGACAACACTAATATCGTCCGCGTCAACTGATTCTCCTATGGGAATCAGAGAAATACACTTCAAAAGTTGCATAAAAGAAACTATTCTGACATACTAATGAGAGTAACGTATATATTATGGATCAGTGGGCTGTGGAATACCAACACAACATCAATACTGCTATAGCAAGCTTCTTCACAGAACACTATGCTGGCAATAGCGGGCACAATGAAGCCGTCCTCCATGAGGCGGTTATCTATGCGATGGGCTTCGGTGAGGCATCTCGTATCCATACGATCCTCGCGATGGTGGCATATGAGGAGTTCCTCGGGATCACGGCTGAGTCGGTAGTCGACACTCTCATCGGGATCGAGTTCGTCCATACCGCTCTACTGCTGCATGAGGATGCTGCCTGAGTAGCGAACATATATATGACAGATGGACTCCCCGTGATAAAGAAATACTGAGCTCCCCTTGCGATCATCGTCTGAGATATCCTCATGGAACTCGGGATCGATCGGCTCTCGCAGTCAGGGAATATGCAGATCATACGAGAAGTTCTCTCCTCGACTGGAGATACGGGGTTCCTCCGAGGAGTGGCTCGTGATATCCTCACCGATCATGCTGCGATATCCGAGAAGGAGTACCTCACGATGTACGATGAGAAGCTCTCTCGTAGTATCATCGCCGCGTTCCTCATCGGGAGTATGCTCGCAGGAGATACCTCACAGTTGCTGAAGGATCAGTTCCGTCAGTTCGGAACCTTCCTCGCTCGCATCTATCAGGTCGGACACGATATCGATCAGCATGAGAAGTCTATCGTTACTCCAGGAACTGAGGTCAACCGCGAACGCGGAGTCGTCGACTTCGTCGGGTATGAGAAAGCCCAGAATCTCTACGAAGAACTCTATATCGAACTCATGAAGATGACAGGAGGATTCCAGAACTCCAAGTTCCAAGATATCATTACTATGTTCAAGGATAGAACAGTGAATGATATATAAAAATACAGCGAAGATTAATTCGCTGTATTTTTTTGACTCTGATATGCCTTCCATGTGTTCTCGATGAGAGTGGCGACCGTCATCGGTCCGACGCCTCCTGGAACGGGAGATATCGCCCTGACATAGTCCTGCAGGTTCTCATAATCAGCATCTCCTCGCCCAACTCCGTCGATAAAAGTCGAACCGACATCGATAATAATAGATTTTTCTGACACCATTTCTTTTGTGAGGAACCCTGGTTGTCCAATAGCCACGATGATGATATCTGCACTTCGTGTTATCTGGTTCAAGTTTTGCGTAGCCGAGTTGCAACTCGTGACGGTCGCTCCTGCGTTCATGAGCATGAGTGCCATCGGCTTGCCCACGATGTTAGATCTGCCAAGGACGACAACGTGTTGCCCACGCACAGCTATATCATAGTGAGCGAGCATCGTCATGATGCCCTGAGGTGTGCAGCTCCATAGTCCTGCGTGTCCGAGGAACATATTACCGATCTGTGTGCGAGTGAATCCGTCCACATCCTTCGCAGGCGCGATACACTCAGTCACACTATATCGATCGATATGAGCCGGGAGTGGAGCTTGGACGAGGAGTCCATGTATCCGATCATCTCACGAGAGACTCCTGATCTCGGACTCGAGTTCAGCTTGGCTGATCGTGTCGGGGAATCGATACAGGCCAAAAGCCATACCAACTTCACGTGCACGTTTTTCTTTCATGCGGATATATGCCTCAGAGGATGGATTGTTCCCGACGAGGACGACGGCGAGCATCGGCTTGTCTCGTGTTCCTGAGAAGGTGATCTCACTCTTGATCCCTTCCAGTATGGTAGCGGCGACAGCGCGTCAGTCGAGGATCATAGGCAATAGAGATAGTGGATAGAGATAGTGGATAGTAGAGTACAGAAAAAGAGAAAAAACGCAAAAAAAAGCCCACCGAAGTGGGCTAAATTAACGTAAGTATACTTCCGTGAGGACTTATACTAAAGATGTAGAAAAATAATTTAGGCTTCTAGCCGATACTTCACTGGTATCAACTGAGGCGCATGCTTTTCGAGCAATTCGCGCGCTCGTGAATTGTCAGCGAAGTTTACTACCCATTCCCACACTTCGTATAGAACTTCCAGTCCAGCATCTATTGCATTGCTGATTGCTGTCAAGGCCGCTTGAGGGCCACGATTAGCAAAATGACGTGCCTCTCGCAGTGTGAATTGTGTATGTAATTTTTTGGCTTTTGCCATAGTTTTATCTCCTTCCCCGGAATCAAAAGTACTTATTCGAATCATAGCACTTTAATTTCTTTATACCAACATCATACAAATGATGTCAGCACCAAGGTCGAACTATCATAATACTTTCTACGATACTTGTCAAAACTTTTTTCATACTTTTTATCTATATCCTCGCGAAGATTCGCATGAGAGAGGATTGGCTTGTGATTTCCCTGGATATCGATATAATCTCTCTATCTTACTAACCCATATTATTATGTTCACACTCCCACCACTGCGGTACGAGCTCGATGCACTCGCACCATATATCTCTCGCGAGACACTCGAGTTCCACCATGGCAAGCATCACCAGACCTACGTGGATAATCTGAACCGTCTCGTCCCAGGAACAGAACATGAGGGGCAATCTCTCGAAGAGATCATCATGAGCTCGAAGGGATGAGTGTTCAATAATGCGGCACAGATCTGGAATCATACGTTCTACTTCGACTCGCTCGCTCCAGTTGCTCATGATATCCCATCTCGCGAGCTCTACGCGGCTATCGAGGCGAAGTGGGGAGATCTCGATGTGTTCATGGCTGAGTTCTCGAAGATGGCACTCGCTAACTTCGGTTCTGGATGGACATGGCTCGTACGCGAAGGTGTGGATGGTCCACTCAATATCTATAATACACCGAACGCAGCAACTCCACTCACGAGTACGGAGAGCCCTATTCTTATACCACTCCTGACGTGTGACGTCTGGGAACACGCCTACTATATCGACTATCGCAACGCCCGTGCGAAGTATCTGGAGAACTTCTGGAAAGTGGTGAACTGGAAAGTAGTGTCAGAGAGATACGGGAAATAATAAAAAAGAACTCCAATGAATGGGGTTCTTTTTTATGAATTCTTCAAGATCTGCCAGATAACAAAGGCGATAGTTCATGTTGTTATTGCCACGGCACTTCATATGACGGCATGGTTTGGGAGATCATAACGGATGTAGTCCTGGATAGACTTGAGATCTGTAGGAGGCTTCAGTTAACTATATAGATTTTCTACAGAATTCAAAATTGACTTAATTGGCTCTATTGTACAAAAAGGCCTTTAACTTTTTTATACTGTCTGTATCAGAATCTCCCCGAATCGCTTTATTCCAGCATAATCAGCAAAAAATGAATACTCCCACTGGGGGTATTTTTGCACTTCTTGTTCTGCGATCTCTCGTTGGTCGAAACCGAATTCAAATAGTAGGCTGGTAGACTGGTAGGATGGTAGATTAGCTAGAGCAGATAACTCTTCGAATAGGCGTTCGTACATCTCGAATCCAGTTCGCTCTCAGCCGAAGAGTGCCAGACGAGGCTCATGAACCGTGTCGGCACTCATATTGATCCAGTCTTCCGCCTTGATATAGGGGAGATTGGTGAGGAAGACTACGGAGGAGATAGAAGAGAGGAGATAGGAGATAGGCAGAGCAGAGAGCAGGTCAGAGACGATGAATTGGGCTCTCTTCTCTCCATAGTGAGCTCGGAAGTTCTGCTCGGCGACAGCGAGCGCCTCTGGAGATATATCGAGGAAGATCACCTCATCCGCAAGATCTGCGACACTCGTCCCGATTATCCCAGAGCCACAACCGATATCGATGACTATGGACTTGCTCTGTCATTTCGAGTAAAGAAAATCTGTTTCTGTGATTTTCGCAATCGATCCCGCTCAGCGGGACTGCGCTGTTTTCTGAGCAAGATGTCTCGGCTCCGTTATCACTTCGCTCGACATGACAGCAACTGAGAGGAGCTGACGCGCACGTCTCACGAGGCTCTCTGTCTCCAGTCTCGGGATCAGGACATCAGGCGTCACGAGATAATCTCTACCGAAAAAGTTTACCTTTCACTCTATATATTCCACAGGATAAGTGTCGGGGAGAGAGGACATAGAAAAACGAGTCAATGAATGACTCGTTTGTATGTGTATTTGTCTTTTTTGCAACTTTTTCTCCTAGAGAGGGAGTGGAGTGGCACGGAGTGACTCACAAACCTTTCAGTCTCCATCACCATCGAGACCATAGATATCGAGAGACTTCACCTTCGCAGCGTCAACACCCTGATTATATGAAGCGATCTCTGTAGCACACTGGTCATACTTGGCCTGAGCTTCTCCTTGAGTCGCGAAGTTATCACAGTTGAGATCTCCCTTTCCACTTGATGGGAGCGCACATGAACCCATGAGCTTGATGCCATCCTTCGTATGAGTGACGCGAGACTCTTGGATGTTGCCTGTTTTCCAGAGTTGCCCGAGATCGAGATCATAGTTAAAAGTCTCGATACCAAAAGCCGCGAGAAGTATGATCCCAAGACCGATAGCGAATCCAGTCTTGATAATCTTCAGATACCACAGTACTGCGACGATGATCGCCACGAGTCCGATGAACCAGAGTCGAGTTGACTTGGTATTGCGAGCCTTCTCGGCTCCTGCACCGACCGCTGCCGCTGTTGCCTTTACTTCTGTTGCTGCTTGTGCAGCCTTTTGTTTGAGAGTAGCCATAAGAGAGAGTTAAAAATAAATACAAGACGAATTATAGATAAAAGGTGTATATATGCAAAAAAATACAAGTTGACTCATATATATTTTTATCATAAGAATGCTATCATAGGACAAATATGTGGTTATTCTATATAATATTTTGGAGTATCTGTATTTTTTTGATTCTTTTACTGTATAGGCCTGCCGATGTATCGTCTTGACATAGTATGGCTTCAGATTCAAGGTAAGAATGTTGACTTGGAGAAATATATGTGATATAGTCTCAATGTATATATTAGAAGCATATATACAGTTTAGTCTATAATTAATTATAATTATGCGTTTCCATATATCCCCACAAAAAAATAACAATAGGTATCAGCGTATCGTCGCCTCACTTGTACTCTCTCTGTTTCTCATGACTCCAATGGTCTGGACAAGTACGGCAATGGCTCGTACTGTAACTCCAACAACTCCTGTTCTCCAGCCTGGAATCCTCCAAGTCAGAAGTACGGCGGTCAGGACAACAGACAATATCAGCTATAAGCAGAAGGTAGTACTCGCGAGACAGCTCATGCAAGTAGCGAAGGCCAGTAACAAGCGTCTCTCATTCGTCAGTGCTATGCGTCAAGTGAATAAGACCCTTACAATCACACCAACGAAAATGCTGATCGCCAAGGCACATCTCCCAGCTAAGAAAACAACTCCAATTCCTGTACTCAACTCAGCTCCTACTGCTCCAGTAGTATATGCTGGTGGTGGAGGCGGTGGATCTACGAGTAGCTCGACCACCTCGACTACGACGGTAGCAACTCCAACTCCAGTCACCACAACGGTATCTACGCCAGTCACCACGACGGTATCTACTCCAGTGACGACGACCGTATCATCTCCAGTCTCGGCTCCAGTAGTAGTCGCTCCTACTGCTCCAACTGCTCCGGCCCCAGTGGATCCAGTTGTAGTCGCTCCAGCTCCGACTGCTCCGGCCCCAGTAGAACCAGTTGTAGTCGCTCCGACTGCCCCAGCTCCGACTGCTCCAGTAGTAGTCGCTCCGACTGCCCCAGCTCCGACTGCCCCAGCTCCGACTGCTCCAGCTCCAGTGGCTACTCCGACAGGAACAACTCCGATCAATATCGTGAGTCCACAGGATGCAAATCTCGCGAAACTCTCCGAATACCAGAAGGTGATGTGAGGATTTGTCGCGGATAACCTGATGATATTCATGAATATGCCACAATCAGCAGCAGGGATAGATGGAGCGTCATACTATATGGCCAACATCATGAATGAATATGCCAAATATGGGATCACTCCGATATTCGTATTCGAACCAACGGGTGACAATGGTGCTCAGCTCGATCTCGGCAAGCTCAAAAATGGTGACTACAGTGCCAATATGGAGCTCCTCTTCTCGAAGATCAAAAATGATCGAAAAGTAACAGAGGATAAGCTCGGACTCATGGTCCCATATCCTGAGATCAATACTCCAGCGTTCAATCGGGCGAACTTCGTCCCAGAGAATCTCCCTACTATGGTGAATATATTTTTCGATAGTATCAAAAAATCATATCCAAATGTGAAGGGTGGACTCCTCCTCGATGCGAAGTCATACGATGTAGATAAGAGTTGGGGGCAGGGTGTCGCTCGGAGTTTTGCTCCATATATCACGGGGATCAAGCCCGGATATATCCAGACATTCGGTCTTCAGGGATTCCCTTGGGCGAGCAATGATGCAAGCGTCAAGGTCTACGATCCAACAGTGTTCCTCCCGACGGGTATCACCGCAGAAGCGGCGAATATCCTCGGAACCAAGAATATCTGGTTCAATACCGGAACGATGAAGAGACAGTATCCAACGAACACAGTTAATGTGACTCCAGCAGAGCGAACGACTACGTACAATGGTATCATCAACCAGGCGACAGCACTCCAATCACAAGGATATACGATGATGGTCCATATCTTTGCCCAGGACAAGTTCTCGATGGGAGAAGGGATCGATTGGTCTTACATAGAGAATGCCAATGATGGAGTATTGTCGGCCCATGAGGGCGTATTTGCTACATTCCTCAAACAGGCTCAGTCAAAAGGACTCAAGGTCGGACTCTTCGATAGATAATATAAAAATAGATCAACTCAACTCCTCCCGAATAATTCGGGAGGAGTTTTTTTATTATGGAGAATAGAATGCTGCGACAATATCGCTCGCCGCCTTGCCACGTGTGACACCGTCAGATACTACGGCTACCATATCACCGGTAGCAGTCTTCTTGATCACGGCGATCAGCTTGTCGATCTCACCCTGCGAGATGGTATCATTGGGACGGAATCGGGCGTTTGACTTATTGATCCAGCCCATAGCGACACCGTAGTTGATATAGTTGATGAGACTATGTTTTTTTGGTACATCACTGAATTTTTTCCCTACGGTTGTGACAGGAGTCGTGTATCCATGGGCGATCGAGAGTAACTTGATGAATTCACCACGAGAGATGAGTCGATCGGGAGAGACCTTGATCCCATTGTTCATCACTCAGGCTCGTACGAGGGTCTCGATCGCGGATCGCCATGGACTCGAGGCGAGATCACGAGCCAGGATAGTGATACCTGAGCTGATAGGAGCTCCGACTATACTGGTGGTACTAGGTACTGTAGTCGTAGTAGATGCAACAGAAGACGAGATAGATCATCCTCCATCTCCACCTCCACCTCATCATCATGTCCCTCCACTGGTGATACCTGTTCCTGTAGTCCCAGTGCTAGTAGTCCCAGTGCTAGTTGTACCGGTTCCAGTCGTCCCAGTTCAAGTCGTACCAGTTCCAGTAGTCCCAGTACCCGTCGTACCTGTTCCAGTTGTACCGGTTCCCGTCGTACCGGTTCCACTGCCGCCTCACCCAGGTATCACTATCGGAGTACCGACGATCCTGATATCATCGATCCAGACGAAGTCGTTGCTATCACTGAGATTCTCTCGGATACGCAGAGCAAATCATGGGGCATCCGCGGCATCTGCAGGGAGCATGATAGAGTGAGAGGTCAGAGTCTCGGGTGTAGTTGATATCGGAGTTGGTATTGCTCAGATGCCGTTGCTGGTCGCGATCTCCGTATCGTCTGCCGCATAGAACATATGGACAGCGAGCGAGCTATCTATAGTCTTGATCGGTGTCCAGGTCGTACCATCGGTCGTATACTCCAGTACCACTGAGTCTCACGCCTCCAGCGTGTCCCACTTGTAGCAGAACGAGAGACGGATATCGTTGTACCCGAGAGTTGAGACAGATCTCCTGAGAGTCTGATTGCCCGTTGGATCAGTTCCGACGATCTTCACGGCACGTAGATTGGTATCTGGTCCGAGACGACAGGTGCCATCACTCATGATAAAATTGGAACCCCTACTACTATCCCAAGCATCGAAAGTCTGATCCTCAAATCAACCAAAGAACAGAGTCTGAAGAGTAGGATTGCCTACCGGAGCGGAGATCGTGATGATGATCGACGCTTGGGCCCCTTGTCCGAGAGAGTCCTCGACAGAATACGGGATCGTGACTCTACCGTTAAATCCTCCCACAGGAACAAATGTCACAATACCACTCGATGGACTCACCGTCACTGTTCCTTCTGGTAGCACCAGAGTCGTCTGTGATTCGCTGATGAGTATATTGAGATCGAGAGTCGAGCTATAGAGTGAGTTGCCAGAGCCAAATGCCTGATCATTCGCGAGGATATCTGGTATCGTGAGAGTAGTATTGGTCACTCAGGTGACGATATCATCACGAGCAATCGGAGGAGCAAGGAGAGAAGTACCCCCCATCCATACATAGTTATCGGTAGTGATCCAACCAGTGCCTGATATACTATGATATACTGAGGCTGTTCTGGCTCAGGCTGGAGTCGTGAATGTCCGAGTGAAAGTCTGCCACACAGGAGACGCTGCAAGAGTACCAAGAGTATAGAATGAGTGTGTCCCATTGGCAAGGCCAATATCGACAATCACATTTGATACAATATTGGATTGGTAACTATCTGAGAATATATATGGCGTATTCTCTGCTACGGATACAGGGTCAAATGCCCACTTTGCATCTCCGCTTATATACCGAGTGATCTCTACTTTTGCAGCCCTTTGGCTAGTATCTCCGAGTACCGGGTATGTCCATACCTGCTCATTGTTCCCGAACCATCATCGGATCCAGTTATCTGGTGTATCTGGGAGTACTGTATTTGCTTCCATTCCTGGATTCCTGATGAGGTTCCCCGTCGTTACTGGAGAGTTGTTGAGATACATATTCACCGAAGATGTGGACGCAAATCCACTCGGATCCGTGACCGTGAGGATGATCTCTACATAGATATCAGTCGCACTATGATCAGGAGCCACAAAAGTTGTCTCAGGGCCTGTCGCACTCTGGAGAATGTGCGTATGTATATTGTGATGGAGGAGGACTTGCCAGGCAAATCCAGAACCCGAGATAACTCCCGTCTCTGGATCTACTCCCGTTCCTGAGAGCCGGATGATATCTCAGGTGTGATAGGTGGATCAATTGGTCGGTGATAGTATCGTCACTGAGGGTCTCTGATTGCCTGCGAATATCCTCGTACTCCGCACATCGACTCCACCACTTCCATCTCGGACCGAGAGGATCGCATCGTAGGTACCATCTGCGATATAGGTATGAGTGACTAGGGTACCTGTAGCACTATTCCCATCACCAAAATCCCAACTATATGAGAGTGTATCTCCATCTGGATCACTCGATCCTGACGCAGAGAATGTGACTGTGATCGGCAGAGGTCACCCAGATATATCAGTGCTGAGAACCGCCAGTGGCTTCCTATTTCATAGGGTATATATCACTCGTTTGACCTCACCCGTATAGATCGCTATATAGTAGAGACTCCCGTCGGGGGCCGTCTTGATATCTACTGGTCACCCTGGATCTGTGATGAGGGATTCTTGAGAGATGATAGTATTGTTCGCACCGAGTGTGACGAGTGTCATCATGTTCAGAGCATAGTCACCATAGACGTATGATCCGATATATGCACTCGGGAATGCAGATCCGACGAAGTCACCCCCCACCACACTCCCCGCTCCTTGCGGACTGTGCTGATACTGGTAGAGTGGTGGAGTGACGCCTCCTGTAGTACTACATCCAGCAAGTCATCCAACAGTCGTACCTACTCACTCATAGCATGGCCATCCGAGGTTGACTCATCGGCCCACGATATCGAGCTCTTCCCAGGTACTCCAGCCGACATCACCACCGAATAGGATATTGGTCCCAGGCTGGAAAGCGAACCGAAACATATTCCTCACACCGAGAGCCCATACTTTCGACCTATTCGCATTCCCATTTCCATCATAAAATGGGTTGTCACTCGGAGCCGTTCCATCAGCTCTGATACGGATCACCTTGCCAGCGAGACTATCGAGACTCTGTGCCCGTAGAGACCTGACATCAGCAAAATCGAAGCTCGCACCATCTCAGAGTGATGCATAGAGATATCCATCTTGGCCGAACTGGAGTCCTCCTACCGAGTGGCTCGCATCATCAGAGGGGATACAGTCAGCGGTGACGGGGTAGTCCTCACACGATGGAGCTACGAGAGTCCCTCATACGGTTCCCAGAAGTACGACCCTAGATGACCCGAGGGCAGTATCTCCAATGACGGTGACTCGTACGATCCGCCCCGTCTTGGGTCATGCGGTATTGGCCCCAGGGGAGTTCTCATAAGTATATGAGAGGTAGAGATACCCGTTCGTTGCAAAATTTGGATCGATTGCTATCCCGATGAGTCCACGATCTCCATAGGTATTCACATCGGTGAGGGTGATGACTGGGGTACTCGAGAGGGTTTCGTTTTTGATCACTCTGACAGCTCCTCACTTCTCAGCGACGAATATCCTCCCATCAGGAGCGAAGGCAAGGGCCGTAGGAATAGTGAGCCCAGAGACGACGCTCTGTGCCTCGAACCCACTTGCCGCAAAGACGCCCGTGATATGCACCACGAGAGATAATACTCATATACTCAATCAGAGTACGCCTCTTGCGAGTAGAGAGATGAGAGATTGGAGAGGTGGCATGACGAGTAAAGATATTAACGAAAACTAAAAGAAGGCATATTCCTCTCTCTGCTGTTCCAACCATGCAACACTTCACCAACATTATCACGGAATCTCTCATAGTAGACATGACAGAGGTCGATCCTTGACTGCCAGCTCGTGAGGGCGATATATTGTGCGTATTCCCTCGGTGAGTGATAGCTGTTGAACTGGCAATATCCGATGCTTGCCCCACTATCTCCAGATATGTACTCATCCCAGAGTGACTCTTCCTGGATCATCAGGATAAAGTCTATATCTTTCCATTGTTCCCATGCATATGTCACGGGAGCATATTGTTCTGCGTATCGGTATATTTTCTGTGTATACTGCTTGGGGGTGAGAGTGACTGTTCCTGTGGCACTGAGTAGAGGAGAAGGAGAGGTATAGATAGGAGCCAAGATCGATGGGGTAGATGCGAGGAGATAGGGTCTCATATGCTTCTCGGTGAGTACAATGGCAGTAGGTGTACTCATGTATTGGGGCACACCAAAACCTACGGATGAAGAGGCTATCCATAATCCCGAGAAAAAAAGAGGGATGATTTGCATAAAGGATGAGCTGAAGGAATATCTGGCTAGTTACTTGAGCAAAAAATTCTTGATATCCCATACGATGATGATGATAAGATGTACGAGGAAGGAGATTCAGAAGTTGATTGGCATAGAGAGGATGGTTAGAGGCAAATAAATCTCTGGTGCGATTATGGGTCCGAGGATTCGTTTTTGATGAGATCATCAAAGGTTACGAATATCACTCCCATATCTGAAAAGTACTTGAGCATGGCGAGATAGTGTGCATTGTATGAGTCTTCATCGATGTTCTGCTCAGAGTTGGCGTAGTCCTGAGGATGCATCATGATGACGCATGGTTCATCTTTACTGAAGGAGTCATCACAATTGGCGAGTATCTTCCCGACAGGGGATGTTCTTTTTTGATCAAAATTATAGGTAGTACTATGATAGTCGTAGATTCAAGTTCAGATAGAAGAGAGTACCTGCATTCATGCGTCTGATACGGCACGCCTAGTTGCTGGTGACGCGATGTTAAACGGAGGGATAAACGTTGTGATCGGTTTGTTGCTGATCGGCTCGAGAACTTGAGTCGCCATCTCGATCCGACGACGAGCCTCTATATAGTTGATATTGCCGAATTCGGTGATGTATTGACTCTGGAGACCGTCGAGCCCTGTTCCATAATGGTCCCATCCATGCATGGCGATCTCTATATTACAGTTCTCCCTCTGGAGGAATCTTATCAGGACATGATCCTGGGTGAGATTTTTGGGGATCACTCATGCGACGATCGGGGCGTTGTATCTCTGAGCATCTTGTATCATCTGTATCGTGATCCCTCGCCAAGAGTATGCTTGGACATCATCGAGTCGGAGGACGACGAGCTTCTTGCCGGCAAGGTCTGTGGGAGTGCGGATCTTCGGGATACAGAACTGATCACGTGTGATCGAGAGGATAGACTGGTCATCCTGCAGATACGATCCGAAGAGGGCTACGAGATTGCCACCAGTAAAAAATAGTACAGTGGAAATAATGGAGACAGAGAAGATGATTCGAGAGATTGTAGAGATCATACAATTAGTATTATGGACTCGAGACTCGATCGGCCCGTTCCCAGAGGAGATCACACTTTCACAGTACTATCTCCCTGAGGAACTCATAGCCGATGATATACGCATTGACGAATACGATCAGAACATAGTGTGGGAAGTAGAAGAGGAGATCGTATCGGCCACTTTTGATACTGGCGTACGCTGCAAAAACAAATGCTCCGAAAAAGTATGCTGGCAAGAGATAGGTGAGAAAGAAGGCTGGGTATAGGATTGGAGTCAGGAGTGTGATCGCACTGTAGATGACACCATCGATAAATATCGATGAGAGGACGAATCCTGCCGAAGGATTGCTGAGCATGATAGACCAGTACTTCCTGATATTCTGCCATCCTCATCCATACCATCGCTTCATCTGTCGTATATAAGATGAGAGATTCGGCGGATCGTGCGTATAGACGATCGCATCCATATCATAGGTGATCTGGAGTTCCTTCAGGTGCAACTGGAATGTGAAGTCGAGATCTTCGGTTATGGTATCATGATAGACCGAGAGACTCCTGAGAACAGAGGTCTTGATAGCCGTTGCACAGCCAGGCATCACATAGATATATCCGATGATGGATTGTGCCTTTTTGAACACGTTCTGTCCAACGATATAGTCAATCTCTCGACACGCTGTGATCCAGTTATACCGGATACTCGACACGTACCCAGCTACTGCAGCGAGTTTGCCAGTAGTATCTTTCTCGAAGTCGGATTCGATTCTAGCAGTGAACTCGCTATCGAGAATAGTATCTCCATCCGTCATGATGACGATATCTCCAGTAATATGGGGGAATCCTTTCATCTGAGCTTTACTTTTGTTGCCCGTATTTTTCTTCAGGTTGATCGGCTTGAGTATGGGGTATCGCTGTGCATACGATGTGAGTATCGCCTCGGTCCTGTCAGTACTTCCATCATTCACCACGATGATCTCATCGAGTGTCCGCGTCTGAGCCAGAGCAGACCTCAGACATGCCTCCAGGCTCTTATCTTCATTGTATGAGGGTATAAGGAGAGATATTTTCATAGGAGAGAATTCATGATTACCAAGAGGATACCTCAACCCCATATACGGACAACTATATGCCCATACTATACTGCCTATACGCCTGATCAGTACGCACTTGCGCTGGATGGACTAGAGTGATGATACTTTTGCCAAGAGAGAAATCAAAGACAAACTCAAGACAAAATAAATAAAAAAAATCCCTCGTGAAATATTTTCATAGGGATTTTTTTTAAGCATTCTCCTTGGCTTTTTTTGGCTTTTCTTTTATACTCATATTATTGATTTTTCTCCCTATTTTCTATGTTAAAGAACTCTATCGCTATGATCGGACTCGCAGTCATGTGAGCCAACCTCGCCCGCAATATCGCCTCCAGAGGATACCAAGTGGCAGTCTATAACAGGACGGCTGAAGTGACTACAGACTTCAGCACAAAATATAGCGAAAATCTCGTACCGTATTTCTCTCTCGCAGATCTCGTCTCATCACTCGAGCGACCACGCAAAGTGATGATCATGGTGAAGGCAGGTGCTCCTGTCGATGCGGTGATCGAGGATCTCGTTCCACTACTCGAGAAGTGAGATATCGTCATCGACTGTGGGAACTCACTCTATCACGATACGATCCGTCGAGAGCAGACCCTCAGAGAATCAGGTATCGAGTTCGTCGGGTGTGGGGTATCTGGAGGTGAGGAGTGAGCACTCCATGGTCCATCGATCATGCCTGGATGCTCGCCTCTCGTATATACAGAGATAGAGCCGATATTGACTGCTATCTCGGCTCGGGACTTCTCAGGAGGGGCGTGCGTATCGCATATCGGGACAGATGGTGCTGGACACTATGTGAAGATGATCCACAACGGGATCGAGTATGCAGTTATGCAGATGATCGCCGAGGCATACGAGGTCTATCGCAAGTCATACGGACTCTCGGCTCCAGAGATCGCAGATATATTTGCTCAGTATAACACGGGAGTCCTCGACTCATATCTCATCGAGATCACCGCGAAGGTGCTCCGCAAAAAAGATACACTGAAAGATGGATATACTATCGACTCGATCCTTGACCGCGCCGGAGCGAAGGGAACAGGCCTCTGGACATCGACCGATGCTCTGGAGTCTGGTATGAGTGTGTCATCGATCGTGGAGGCGACTTTTGCTCGGATGATCTCTGCAGATAAGTCACTCAGGACCGAGCTCGGGAAGTGATATGAGTTCTCTCATCCAGTACTCATCCCACTCGCAGATATGCAGATACAGATGGAGCACACCCTCTATCTCGGCATGCTTTTTGCGTATGCACAAGGACTCGCACTCATCCGCACACAGTCACTCGCGCACCACTGGGATATCGATCTCTCAGAGGTCACTCGTATCTGGCAGGGTGGCTGTATCATCCGATCTCAGATCCTCACGTTCCTCACCGAGGCGTTCGGCGATGCCGAGGATATAGCACATATCTTCGCTCTCACACCTATACATGATGCGATCCACGCACATATCAGCGACTACCAGAGTGTACTCGCAGCCCTGATACAGTCGAATATAGCAACTCCAGCACTCTCATCAGCACTCCAGTACTTCACTCAGATGGTCACGATCGACTCGAGTGCCAACATGATCCAGGGACTCAGAGACTACTTCGGAGCCCATACCTACGAGCGCACAGACCGCGAGGGAACCTATCATACTGACTGGAACTAATCTATGACGCACACACTTTTCATCTTATTCGGAGCGACGGGCGACCTCGCACGACGGTATATATTCCCATCACTCTCGCGGATAACCTGGGGCGATATCGATATCATCGCGACCGGGCGACGAGACTACTCAGACTCGGAGTTTCAAGATTTTCTCATGAGCAATAGCTCGGAGTTCCTCCCAATAGGGAGTGATGAGTTTGTTGCGGATATTCGCTATAAGAAGATCGACCTTCAGAACAGTGAGGATTTTGTTTCACTCTCTGACTTCCTCACCCCCCTCATCCGCCCTGATACACATATCGTCGTCTATCTCTCGATCGGGAGTGAGTTTTTCTCGGATTTTATCACAGGATGGGCTCAGATAGCCCCTCGACTTCCCCAGGTGCGCATCGTACTCGAGAAGCCGTTCGGCATCGATCTCGCGAGTGCGCGAGCTCTCCAGAATCAGTTGATACAGGTATTCGCCGAGACAGATATCTATCGTATCGACCACTATGTGGCCAAGGGAGGTATCCAGAACATCATGTCGTTTCGATTTGCGAATGTGCTCTTCGAGCCACTGTGGGACAACCGATCGATCGATAACATACAGATCACTGCGAACGAGACCCTCTCCGTCTGAGATCGGGGTCGCTACTATGAGACCGCTGGAGCGCTCAGAGATATGGTACAGAACCACCTCTTCCAGACCCTCGCGATCCTCCTCATGAGACGCCCCATGAGCATGAGCAGTGCTGATATCCGTATCGCCAAAAAAGAACTCCTCGAATCTCTCACCCTCACAGATCCTCGCGAAGATGTCGTGTTCGGTCAGTATATCGGATACCGCGATGAGCGAGATGTAGCGAGTGACTCTCGTATGGAGACCTTCACCGCACTGCGTGTCGAGTCTGCACTACCTCAGTACGCGGGGATACCGATCTATATGCGTACCGGGAAGTGTCTCGATACCAAGAAGACCACCATCGTCATCGAGCTCAAGCCATCTCCCTATCTCGACGCTGTCGCTAACCGTATCGTCATCGAGATACAGCCACGTGCTAGTATCGAGATCCACTTCAACACGCGCTCACCACACTCTGAGAGCGGACTCGTATCTACGATATCGTCTACACCAGATCTCCTCGAGTCCAAGTGAGCCTATCAGCGTCTCATCGAAGATGTCATCGCCTGAGATCATACGCTCTTCACCTCATGGGAGATGCTCGAGGCGACCTGGGAACTCATCGACTCACTTATCCACTGCAAGGACGACTGCCCTATCATCACGCCGTATACACGCTGATCGCATGGTCCCGATACGCAGGACTGGCTCCTAGATAAAAGCTGACGCCAATGGTACAATACACCAAAGATATAATATATGAACATCCTCTCTTCTCCATCACACACTACACTCCAGTCTCTCTGGTGGGATGAGTTCACTCGAGCACTTACGACCCTCGCAACTCAAGATGAGATATATATCGGACTCTCAGGTGGATCATCACTCGATATCTTCTATGCGCATCTTCGCACTCATCTCTACTCTATCGATACACAGACGCGTAGTCGCTTGCGGTTCTGCCTCCTCGATGAGCGTATCGTGAGCGAGGATCATCCTGACTCGAATCTGTGACAGCTTCGCAAAAAATTCCTGACAGCGCTCGTGGAAGAGATGATTATCAGTGAAGATCAGATCATCTCTGTGTTTCCGTCATCGCGAAGTATGATCAGGTCCAGCGCTTCTGAAAATACTGAGCATGGATTGCTTCGTTCCTCGCAATGACAGGAACAAGAGGAGTCATCTCTAGCAAAGTCCTACTCTCTCCTCATCCCTAGGGTCGACATCGCACTCGTCTGAGTCGGACCAGATGGACATATCGCATCCCTCTTCCCACATCATCCACTCCTGGACTCTACTCATGTATGATATCTGGAGATCACTGATTCACCGAAGCTACCATCACATCGTATCACCGTCTCACCTGCCATGCTCAGATCTGCACCGTACGTCTTCGTCGCGTTCATGCGAGGCAAAGAAGTTGCATATAAACAGTTCCAGGATAACACTCTATCTGTGGCGGATTGCCCAGTTCGCCTTCTCATAGCTTGTGATCATCTCGTGGTGATGAATGATATTGACGAATAGAAAAAAACTAAAAACCACCCTTTGTGGGTTTTTAGTTTTTACACTACCTTCGTCTCTGTCTCTACTCGGAGTCTTGCTTTTTTTATTGTGTTGTCACACTCACATCATCAAGAGTCAACGAGCCGACCTGAGCAATACTATGCCATACGGTCATAGATACTGTGCCCGCTGGGATCAATATAGAGGCTGTCAGGAGAGTGGCTGATGCTGTTGCAGGAGGATTATCCAGCAATATATAGGTATAGTTCCCCGTAGTAGATCGCAATCGGGCCGTCAGTGTCGAAGGTATATTGGCAATATATCTCTCTGTATAGATATACTCTTTGCCAGGAGTGACACTCACATCATCGAAGTACCACTTCGCATTGCCATCAACATAGCTCGTGAGTCCTACTGATATACTCCTCGCTCCTGTGATGCCCGTAGCTGGATAGGTGAATACTGTGGTATTGCTACCAAATCCTCCCTGATTCCAGTTGAGAGGAATATTCCCACTCGCACCCGCTGTTTCCACAGAGGGATTGAGTATGAGATTGGTAGCAGGAGGACTCACTGTATTCGCTATGTTGACCGTGATACTTTTTACAGATTCGTTCCCAGCGGTATCTATCGCACGAGCGGCGATCGTATGAGTACCATTCGAGATGGTAGTCGTATCCAGAGCGTATGAGTAGGGAGAGCTCGTTCCATCGGGAGAGATACTACCACCAGCATCCAGACTATAGTTCACTCGGAATCATCCATTCTCACCAGCAATAGTGCTGACGAGATTCACGACTCCAGAGAGTGTAGATCCAGAGAGCGGAGAGGTGAATGTGAGAACTGGTGGTGTCGTATCGGTAGGAGTACCGGTGATCTGAGTGCCCACAATCCTGATATCATCCATCCAGACGAAGTCATCACCATCACCGAGATTCTCTCTGATGCGGAGAGCAAATGATGCTGAGTTAGCGGCATCAGCAGGCAATGGGATAGAGTATGATGTGAGTTGCTCGGGCGTAGTAAATATAGCCGTTGGGATCAGTCCCACTCCATTGCTGGTGGCTATCTCTCTATCATTGGCGGCATAGAACATATGGAGTGTATTGGTATTATTGATCGACCTGATTGGCTTCCAGATAGATCCATCGGTTGTGTATTCGAGTATCACTGCATCTCAGGCCTCTAGAGTATCCCACTTGTAACAGAAGGAGAGGAGTATGTTCTGGTACCCGAGAGTTGATACGGATTTCTGGAGGAGCTGAGTACCTATTGTATCGGTTCCTGTGATTTTCACGGCACTGAGATTGCTATCCGGTCATGCCCTACAGGTTCCAGCACTCATCACCAGATTCGATCATTTAGGACTATTCCAAGCATTGAAGGTTTGATCTTCGAATCCATCAAAGAATAGGGTGAGCCCAGTACCCGTAGCACCAGTACTGGTGGTGTTTTTGTTGAGTATCACTGTGACAGTACTGGCGGTCCTACTATTGCCAGCAGCATCTCGAGCTATCGCAGTCACTCCATAGCTGCCATTTGGAACACTCGCAGTATTCCATGAGAGAGAATATGGTGAAGTGGTATCTTCAGTTCATTGATTGACCCCATTGATCCGGAACTGTACTCATACGATACCAATATTGTCACTTGCGTTCGCAGAGAGTGTCACTGATTGACCAGTCCATGTACTGCCTTCTGTAGGGCTCGTGATAGTGATAGACGGTAGTATCGTATCTGTTGATGTAGGAGCATCCCCCGTGAGTGAGATATCATCTACGGTGAGATTACCCACTCACGATATCGCTTGCCATATGGTGAGTGAGGTGACTCCTGCTGGAGGAGTCAGTGTCAGCTGTACTCCCGTGGCGGTTGTAGATGCAGGGAGAGTACGCAAGAACACATAGTCATATACTCCCGTTGTAGATCGATACCTCACA
>JANOIH010000018.1:0-15020 GCA_031407385.1 Candidatus Altimarinota bacterium
GGGTAAATAGAAAAAATAGTGTGCTGTTTGCACACTATTTTTTGCTCTGTGAAGCCAAAAGAGTAGGATGGAAGTTCCCTATTTATTATCCTCGAATATTATGCTAAAAAAAATGCCCTAAATGTGCTTCTTTTGAGCTGAAGAAAAATGGGAAAAATCAGAGCTGAAGTCCGAAATTGAAGTGCAAAAAGTGTCTCTTTTGTTTCGTTGCTCGTAAAAAAAGAAAACAAGAATATCTCCCTCGTAATAAAGAGAAGCTCTTCGAAAAATATATCACTGCGGGATACTCATCGAATCAGCTGGCTGATCAAAAAGAACTCAATGAAGATAGAATCCGTCAGTATATCCAGTCTCGTCTTGATCAGAACCCTATTACCTGTATCAGTGAAATATATCCAGATGTACATCATATCATGATCGATGGATATTGGCTCCCCAAAAGCAAATACTGACCAAAGAGGATATTGCTCGTCTACTATGCATACATGACTCAAAAAGTAATCTGGTTCAGCATACGGGATGGAGAGAAGAAAGAGTATATTGCAGAGGATCTCAAATTCCTCAGGGATCATATGGGGTATACAGATATCATCTCGTGTACTGTAGATGGCTGAGTTGGGATAGCTGCAGCATTCAAAGAGGTGTATCCAGCTGCCGTACTTCAACGCTGTCTGGTACACGTCCAGAGACAAGTGAAGAACTATATCTCTATGAATCCGAAGAGTCAGGCATGACGGGATCTGAGGAGACTCATGGTATATGATATACTCTCTGATTCACTCGTCTTTCCGTGTCTCTGGAGAGACTGGAAGACTAATCATCAGCCCTACATCAACGAAAAAACCATCAAACCAAGTGGCGGGTGGAGATATACGCATACGAAGCTCAAGAAAGCCATTGCTCATATAGACAACGCTCTCTCAGATATGTTCCAGTTCCATCAACTGAATATCCCAGATATTGCTCGATCGAGCAATCAGTTAGAGTGATATTTCTGAGTATTTGCAGAAGAATGAATCAAAGAACATAAGTGACTCATCCCAAAGAGATTAGAGTCATTTATAGCACTTTGGATCACTTTTAGGAACCAAAAGTAGCACACTATTTTTTCTATTTACCCGATTTTTTGTATTATTCGTCATTCTGACGAAGGAAGAATCCAGTATTTCCAGTTCCTGTCATTTCGAGTGAATCCCGAGTACTCGGGAGGAATCGAGAAATCCTGCTCGAGTCGCCGTTATTGCGAAGAATGAAGCAATCCAATGTTTCTGTCATCCTCGCGTATGCGGGGATCCAGCGTTTCTTCCGTACTTTTGTAACCAAAAGTACCAAAAGTTCTTCTTTGGTTTGTTCATTTTGGATTCTGTCCTCGATTTGTTTTCTAGAATTTCAAACTAGGGAACATTCGAAATTCTCTCGAAAACTGCATCGACAGAATATCAAAATTCACAAAAAGAAGAAGCAAAGAGAAACAACGGATACGTGGGGATTCGCAAGATAGAGAAATCGCAAAACAAGATCGCTTCATACCTCCCGATGACAGGCTCCTCCAGATATCGGGAACTACTTACCCTCCCTATCCACTATGCCCTTTTTCCTCTCCGTCTCCTTCTCTGACTTCATTCTTTCCTTGTATTCTTCCTTCTCTTTCCTGTATTTTTTCTCATCATCGCTTATGGCGGTTGCGTAGTCGAATATCTTTTTCTCTACGAACTCTCGCTTCTTCGTATACTTCTCACGAGATACCTTGAGCAGCACATCACGCGACTGCTGTGGTGGGACATCGATACGAGAGTGGATGGGAGCGAGTGTCGTCGCTGAGAAGACAGGAGACGGCATCCCGTCGATGAGGAGCTTGGTATAGATATCATACTTGCCCAGATTGGTCAGGTCCTGTGGAGTGATGACATCCTCGCCACCGAACACATCCGATAGGACGGCGGCATCGTGATAGCCGACCTGGAACCCTACCAGTGTTCCCACGTTCCCGAATACTGCTCCCTGCACCGTCTCAGGCATCTGTTCGATATACTGGTTCGCCATGGTGAGCGAGAGCTTATATTTGCGAGCCTCGGAGAGGATAGTGGCAAAAGAATCGGTCGCAAAATTCTGGAACTCATCGACATAGAGCCCGAAGTCCTTGCGCTCGCTCTCTGGGATATCAGCCCGCGTCATCGCTTCGATCTGGAACTTGGTCACCATCATCGCACCGAGGAGGGCAGAAGCATCTTCTCCGATCTTTCACTTCGATAGATTCACTATGAATATCTTCTCATTGTCCATGATCCACCGCAGAGAGAAGGGATTCTTCGGTTGTCCGAGGATATTGCGCAGGATCGGAGAGGAGAGGAATTGTCCCACCTTGTTCAGGATCGGGTTGATCGCCTCACTCATCTGTGCGGGTGCCATCTTCTCGAACTCTTGTGTCCAGAACTGTATCAGGATCGGATCACTGATCCGAGATACTATCTTGCGACGGAACGACTCATGCGTGAGCATGAGCGGTATCGAGATGAGCGTCGTATCTGGGATGAGCAGGAGCGTGAGGATCGTATTGCGCAGGATATACTCCAGGCGTGGTCCCCAACTCTCGGCGAACATCTTCTTAAAAATCGAAACCAATCCAGATGCTACGATCGGACGCAGCTCTGGGCGAGGGTTATCCAGCATGTTGAACGCGATCGGATACTCAGTATCTGATGGGTCAAAGAGGACGATATCGTTGGTGCGGGATTTCGGGATATTGGCCAATATAGTATCGGCGAGGTCTCCATGTGGATCGATGAGACCGACTCCGCGACCCGACATGATATCAGAGTAGAGCATGTTCTCGAGGAGAGTCGACTTCCCCATACCCGTCTTCCCGATGATATAGACGTGACGAGCACGGTCGATCGGCTGTATGCCGAATCCCTGCGTACTCCCACGGAAGTTGGATACTCAGATCGGAGTATTGGGTTCCTTCGACTCGGGGAGATTGTGTGGTGGTTCGAACTTGCGAGTCGTTACCCAGTTGACACCAGGAGTTTTCACATAGATCGTCGGGAGGTGGATGATACCTGCGAGCTCAGTTGCCGAGAGGAGGGTACGATATTTTGAGAACGCTTTTGGAATTTTGTTGTATATCTTTCTCTTCGCTCTGGAGAGTGTCAGATGCCCGCCCTTCGGATGGGAAAATATGGAAAGTGAGGATGCGATATCTCGTGTACTGCTCTCGCCACTCGCACCGACGAGGATACGGGTCGCATATCCATAGTTGTCGAACTTGGTCTCAGCTTTTCATTCTTTTGGATGGTCTTCTTTTTTGCCATGATCATCCGTCTCACTGTTCTGGGGAAGGAGGAGTGCAAAAAATCGAACAACCAAAACAAAAGGAAACAACAACATTCGTATCCAGCTCCAGTGCTGGAGCAGTATCACTTTCGCGAAAGTTGGCAATAAGTGTGTTTCGATGATATTCTTCTGGCTTCACTCACGCCATGAGTGATCAGGAAGTGGTGCGAAGTCGACACGGATGAAGGCCGTATCTGCACGGCGACACTTCGATAGGGCTGAGGTGAGAGATGAGAGTGGATCGATAGATTCTTTCTCTGTGCGGTCTTTCATACTGACGTAGAGCTTCAGCGTCTCGTTATCGATATGAGTGAGACGAGCTTCTTGGATCTGGAATTCTATACTCTCATCGATCGGGAAAGTTGAGTCACGGATCTCGATATCTGAGTAGTGAGCATAGAGCTGACTCTCGAGGAACTCTCGATGCTTGGACTCCACCTGGAAAAAAAACCGAATCCGTCCGTCCTGATGGATCATGAAAAACCGAAAAATCGGAGCCTTGTGCCTCCAGTGGAAAAACCCAACATGCCGATCATGGAGCGTATCATGGAGCGTCGAGAGCATCTCACGAGCGACAAAGACTCACTTCTCGTTCGCACGATCTACAGCAACTTCGAGAGTGATGAGGGGAGAGGAAGACAAAGAAGAAAGACTAAGGCTAAGAATGAGTTTGATTGTATGTATTTCCTGTAGAAAATCCAGTTGTATATTTCACCTTTTTGTCTATACTTCGGCTTATGCAGATCACTCCACTTACGACATCATCACTGACTCTAACCGCTGACACCGTCCTCCTCGACCTGTGAGAGGTCGCCCATGTCGAGATCAGTACAGCACCAGGAATATCTCTCTCGTATGTGTTCCTCGGGGAGCGAGACGGACACTATGAGAGACGATTCATCCTGTCTGAGGGGGTGACGTTCCTCGGAGGAGCTGTGATCTATGGCAAGGATATCACCTATAGTGCGACGACTGACATCCGATGAGACCATGTCGATGCGCATCTCCAGATCCTCGGACTCGCGACTGATGATGCACATCTCGATATCCGTGGCAGTTCACAGGTACTCTCTCCATATCGCCAGGTGCGGACGAGAGTCGATCAGAACAATATATATATCTGACATGGTGGAGTAGTGCGTGGCGTACCAGTGCTCGAGATCGCGACTGATGATATCGAGTGAGGGCACTCATGTCGGATGCACCGTATCGCTGGAGAGGCACTGTTCTATCTCCAGTCGCATGGACTCGATACCACGACGGCCGAGTGACTCCTCATCGATGGAGAGCTCCGCCGACATACGAGTGTCATCTCTGACTGTGACGTCTGCGATGGACTCCTCGAACAAGTGAGATCGGTCGTATTCGCCAGATAACAAAATCCCTCTTCATAAGAAAAGGGATTTTTTGTACTTTTTGGAGACACCAGTCGGATTTGAACCGACGACTTTAGAGCTTTGCAGGCTCTTGCAATTGACCACTCTGCCATGGTGTCACGAGACTAGACGATGCAGATAGTATCAAAAAGTCACTAAAAAGCAAAAGTTTTTGCCATCGTCGCATCTTTTTGTATCTGAGTCTTCAATTCGTCGAGGGAATTGAATTTTTGATTATCGCGGATAGTTCCGAGGATCTCGATCGTGAGAAGGCGATCATAGAGATCACCTGAGAAGTCAAAAAGATGAGCCTCGAAGAGGGAGATGTTTTCCCTATAGGTCCCGACTCCGAGATAATCCATACCATCAGAAGTGATAATATGCAGGGCGTAGACTCCGTCAGCGACAGTACCAGCACCGAGCGCTATATTGGCGGTCGGATAGCCGATCGTGCGGCCGAGCTCTTTGCCATGGATGACGATACCAGAGAAGGACATATCGAAAGGAGATAGGTTATAGGAGGGAGGAGATAGGAGGAATAGGGATGATTTTCCTTTGTCATTCTCCGTAGGAGAATCTGTCTCAAGTGTAGCGTGTCTCAGATACAGATTCTCGTAATACGAGAATGACAAAAAATTATATCTTTGCGACTTCTGCGAGTAAGTTCAGTCCTGAGAGAGCATATCCATGCCCGATGCGCTCCTCGACCTGAGCATCTGTGTTGCATGTGAGGATCCCGTTGATGATCGGAGTATCGTAAGCGAGCGTGAGGTCCATGAGTCCGCGAGCACTCTCGGTACAGATATAGTCGAAGTGAGGAGTATCACCACGTACGACGACGGCGAGTGCGATGATGAGATCGTACTTCTCGGTCTCGATGAGACGAGCAACCATGCCGGGGATCTCGAAGGCTCCAGGAACCAAGAATCTATCGATATGCGAAAATCCGTTGTTTTCTAAGAATTCGGCGTTCGCCAGCTCGAGACGCTCGGTCTGATGACGGTTGAACTCTCCGACGACGAGTGCGATGCGTACATCTGTGTCGATATCTGAGAGAGAGTGGAGGTGAGGCGTGTGAGTAGACATAGGATAGAGGAGTAAAAGTATAAAGTGTTATATTTCTGTCATTGCGAGGCACGAAGCAATCCAGTCATTATGAGGGAATCCTTTTTGTTTTCCTGGATCGCTTCGTTCCTCGCGATGACGGATACAGAGAGCACTCAGCAACTATTTTGTATTCATCCTCTGGATATATTTCCCGAGGATATCGAACTCGATGTTGATCTGACTGCCGAGTGTGAGTGATCCGAGATTGGTTACGCTCCAGGTATGTGGGATCACTGATACAGTGAGATGATCATCGCCTGCTGTGACGATAGTGAGACTCACACCGTTCAGTGCCACGCTCCCTTTCTCTACTATGAGGTTGCGATACTGCGGATCAAACTCCACTCGAACCAGGTATGAGCCATCACCGTTCTCGCGTATCGCTCCGACCGTCCCCACCGTATCGATATGCCCTGTGACGAAGTGTCCATCGATGCGCGTCTCAGCTCGGATACAACGTTCGATGTTGAACTGGTCGCCAGTCTTTTTACTCCCCAGATTGGTCCGAGAGAGACTCTCGACCATCGCGAAGAATGTATACGAATCAGGCGAGATGTCAGTCAGTGTCATGCAGACTCCATCGTGTGCGATACTCTGTCCGATCGTGAGTGGCTCATCTGTGAAGTGATGCTCCACGACAAAAGTCCCCTGATCCACAGAGATGATGTGAGATGTGGTTTCGATGATACCAGAGAACATAAAAATCAGATAAATTCCTCTTTAGAATAAGGAAAGTATATGAGAAAGCGTGAAAAATCCAAAAGAAAAGCCTCTCTACTATACCTCCACCCATGGGGCAATGTTGAATCCGCTCTGTGTCTTGGCTCGGGTACAATAATCAGCAATACTCTCCATGAAATACGGAGGCAGTGCTGTCTGGATTTTTCCTATGGTATAATATCCAGCCAACATCATCGCCGCGTAACTCTTGGTATCAAAAATAGGGAGATTGACTTGGTTGGTTCAATATTGTATCCCAGTTTCATTGCCAAAGCAGAGGAAGAGCTCACGATCGTCCTGTACGACTGTCGTCGCATGTTTCATCTGCTCGTATGAGAATATATCTCTCGCAACCTTGCGTCCAAACAGTTCGATGAACTTGGTTTCGAACATCTCCCTGAGGAGGACGAACTCATTGGGAATCACGATAAAAAAACTCGAATACTCAGCGAAGTTGATTTTCGCTATTTCATTTTCTAGTGTTCCGGTGATGAATTCCCTGAGTGATGCAAGATCGAGATCAGGAGTCTCGGCGAGCATATAGCCAAAATATGTCGAAGTGTTGTAGGTGTAGGGTTCTCGGATCTTGGGCATCACGATCGTCTGATCGGCGATATCTCGTCCAGAGCTCTTCGCACTCGATGATATGAGGAGTGTATTCTTCTGATGTTGCCTCGCAGTGCCCAGTATGATGGGTGCATGCTTCTCACCCGATGCAGAGATGACGACGACATCCGTGATCGAGTCTATATTCGCGAGCTTGGTATCCACCTCCGACTCCGTCGCGAAAAATGCCCCGAGATTGCGAAATAGGATCCGTCCCGTATAGTACCCATTGCCACTCCCTACTACGAGTGGGGTGTGGTATCCACTGAGATCGAGCCCAGGGAGATCCGCCTGCTGTACATAGAGATCGATCGTCTCGAGGACGATCTGGTCGAGAGTAGGATAGAGCATATGTGGAGAAGGTGAGATGATAGAATCTGACAATCTGGAATCTCCTGATTATATCCGTATCCAACAAAATGTAAAAGAAAAATCCTCTCCAAATATATGGAAGAGGATTATGTGATTCTTATTTCGAACTTTCTCTATATTGTTCCCAGAGAACAGAGAATCGTCACTTCTGTGCTAGGAGTTCTGCGAACGAGCCAGATTCTACGATCTCTCCGTTATCAAATAGATATATCATATCAAACATCGGTAGCAGATGGAGTCTATGGATTGCTGAGATGATACACTTGTTTGGGTATTCTTGGAATATGCTCTTATAGATGATGGTTTCATTGGCTGGATCCACACTACTCGTCGGCTCATCCATGATGATGATATCCTGATCTCGTGCCATAAATAGTCATCGTGCGAGAGCGAGGCGTTGTTTTTCCCCTCAGGATAGATTGACTCATTTTTCCTTGATATTGGTCTCGAGTCAGTTCGGAAGTCTATCGATAACAGAGTCAAATCGGGCCAGTCGCACCGCATCTGCAATATGCTCTGGTGCCGTCTCGATCCCAAAAGTCACGTTGTACATAAGAGTGTTCTCAAATATCTCAGGGTCCTGGGGTATGAGAGTAGTAATCGCGGACAGTAGAGTGAGATCCTTGTGCTGCTGCTGGTCGATAGTCAGACTGCCACTCTCAGGAGTATAGAGTCATTTAATGAGGGATGCCATAGTGCTTTTGCCACTCCCACTCTCTCATATCATGGCGATCTTGGCTCATCTTCGGAGCTCCATGTTGATATGCTTGAGTGTATGCTTATCTCGTCCAGTGCCATAAGCAAAATTCCAATTCTTGAGACGAATAGACTCCCAATGACTCCCAATGGTAGGATTCACTGTTTTCACGAGCTTCGCATGTTCCCCTATAATCGAGTCGATCGTCTGGACTTCGGTATTCATCTTCACGATCCGCTCATAACTCCAGGCAAAGCTATAAAAAGATCCAGAAAATCTCTCAAGGTACTGATAGAGGATGACGAGATTGCCCGCCAGGATGATCCCTGTTGATTGGAGCTGATGGTATCAGTACCAGAAAATAATACCGAAAACGAGTATATCTATGAACATATTGGTTGAAAACCACTTGAGCTCATTGAGTATAAAGTTCTGTTTTTTGAGAGGAAAGATAGTCTCGATCTTCGATATGAGCTCATGTTTGGCGAGAGCCTCGAAGTGGAGCGTTATCACCGTTCGGATATTGGAGATATAGTCATGGAGCAGCGATGCCACCTTGTGCTCTCTCTCGAAGATAGCTCTATATTGTGGGATGAGCCTCTTATCGAATAGGAGGATAATCCCGATGATCGTCACTCACGCGAGAGTAGCGGCTACTCCTAGATACCAAGAGATCAGAGAGATACCAATCAGAGATCCGACGAATCGAACCATCGTCTGGATATACATAAAATTGTCATCACTGAATTGTTCCAGTGCTTGCGTTGCCTTATTCACCTTGTTGATCGTCTCACCAGAATGATTGTCTGAGTGCCAAGCAAACGGAAGCTCGGTGATGATTGAGAAGATATATTCTTTGCAGTTTTTCCCTATATGAAACGCGGTAGATCTCTCTATGACGCGACCATTGCCATGGAGTATCCAGAAGAAAAAAGGAATGATACTATAGATACAAAGATAGAGAACAAAATCATGCCATAGATCTGGGCCTCACCGCTGGAGGGTATTGAGTACCTGACCAAAGAAATATGGCTGTAGGAGCATCAGTGAATTGGCGACAATAAAAAAGCTAATAGCCAATAGGAATGATATTCTTTTTTCTTGTGCGAAATACCAACTCTTCGAGAGGAGGTGAATATATGGATTTTTCATAGACTGGATTATAGCTGTATCCAAGAGAATGTAAAAGAAAAATCCTCCGGTGAGGGAGGAATTCTTATAGCTAACAACGTTTATCGGCTCTTTGGATAAGTAGATATGTATTATCAGTCCTTCCCGGCGAGAGTGCCGTAATAAAATATCGTTCTTCCTGTAATGCTTTAAGTTCTCATTCTATCATGAGATTGGTACAAATCAATACTCATATACTCTCATCGATGAGTACTCCAAGAGTATCTTTACTAAGTCATTTTTCTGGGCGGCTCATAATATAATGCACAGGAGTGTGTACTTCAGTAGTATCACCTGGTATTCCTACCTTAGTTGGTTTCGGTGTAGTACTAGAGTTAAAGAGCGCTTGAATTTTATCGCTGACAAGTCACTGTGCCCTAATGTTTCGAAAGTATGTACCATGCAAACGACTTAGTATGCTCTTTTTTAGACCATCTACAGTGATTGTCTGAATATGCGAAAGATCTGATTCTGATAATGTAGGTCTTGTCATAGAGTTATATTATTTATACAATTTTCTCCAACCCGATTCGTCCTTTCTCCTTATCTACTCCGTAGACTCTGACCTTGATGATCTCACCAACTTTGGCCACATCGTTCACATTGGCGATGCGCTCTGCGACTCCGAACTTCGAGATATGCACCATACCCTCCTTGCCACGAGCGATCTCGACAATCGCACCGACGATATCGAGGATCTTCACGATCTTGCCATCGTAGATGTCACCGACTTCGATATCTTTGAGGATGTTTTTGATGAAGTCGAGTGCCGCCTTACCACCGACCTGATCCTTCGCTGTGATGGTACAGGTTCCGCTGTCTTCGAGATTGACCTCGACTCCGAACTCTTTCTCGATACCCTGGATCGTCTCACCACCTTTACCGATGATCTCTCGCATCTTCTCCTCAGGGACGAATACTGAGAGGAGGAACGGAGCATACGGAGAGAGCTCAGATCGAGACTCACTCATACACTTCTTCATCTCACCCATGATATATCCCGTCGCGTCGACTGACTTCTCGAATACCTCAGTGATGACTGCCATCGAGAGTCCAGCGATCTTGCAGTCCATCTGGAGTGCGGTGATCCCTTTTGCTGTGCGAGCCACCTTGAAGTCCATATCTCCGAGGAAATCCTCCTGAGCCTGGATATCTGCGAGGATCTCGTATTTGCCACTCTCTTCATCATAGATCATTCCCATCGCGACACCTGCGACCATTGCCCGAATCGGTACGCCTGCATCCATGAGTGCCATCGTCGATCCACAGACAGATGCCATCGATGACGATCCGTTACAGGTAGTAGTCTCAGAGACCACACGCATCATATATGGGAAGTCGATTGCAGAGGGAAGTACTGGCTCGAGAGCCTTCTCAGCAAGGCGACCATGTCCGACCTCACGACGACCAACACCACGCAGTGGCTTCACTTCACCGACCGAGAACGGAGGGAAGTTGTAGTGGTGGATATAGCGTTTCGTATTCTCCTCGAACATATCATCGACGAGCTGGATATCTCCAGGCCCACCGAGAGTCGCGACCGAGAGTACCTGAGTCACTCCTCGCTCAAAAAGAGCAGATCCATGAGTCCGTGGTAGGATCGGTGCACTGGCTCGTACTGGACGCACCTCATCACAGCGGCGACCGTCGAGACGAGTTTGGGTATTCAATATAGTCGATCTCATATGATCCTGGATGACTCACTTCACACTGTCGGCGATATCTCCCATCTTCGGAGTATTAGTGGCCTTGTCGTATCCGAGCTTCTCGGCAACTGCATCGACGAGTGCGTGCATCGCGTCATGGAACTCGAGCTTGCCGAGTCCGTAGACTGCCTGGATATCTGTCTCTGTGACAGTATCGCGTACTTTCGCAACAGTATCTGCATCCGTCTCTCAGACGGTGATAGTTGTGATCGGGAGTGCGTGGACTTTGCTATACTCTGCTACGAAGTCGATCTGAGCAGTACAGAGACTTCGGACGATATCGTGTGCATACGCAAAAGCCCGAACCATGAGCTCGTTTGATACTTCTTGTCCCTGAGATTCTACCATCGTGATAGCATCGAGCGTCCCTGCGACCGTGAGATCCAGATGAGCCTCTTTTATTTGTTCAAAAGTCGGATCGAATATAAAATTCCCAGCCTCATCACTCGCGATGCGGACTCCAGCGACAGGTCCCTCGAACTCTGTGACTCCAGCGAGCATGACAGAGAGTGATGCTCCCGTGATACCGTACCAACCGAAGTCTGAGAGTCCAGATGATGACATGATCGATGAGATGATCTGTGTATCTGTGCGAGTTCCTTTCGGGAACATCGGACGGATGGGACGATCGATCATACGAGAGTTGAGTATAGATGCCTCAGATGGGCGACCCTCACGCTTCATGAATCGGTTTCCTCCGATCTTGCCGGTGGCATAGTACTTCTCCTGGAACTCGACGGTAAGGGGAAAGAAGTCTCCATCCTTCGGATTCCCGATCCCACAGGTCGTGAGGAGGAAGTTACCGACCTCATCTTGGATCACGACCGATCCAGTAGCAAAGAGAGCGAGACGCCCTGATTCGAGGGTGATATTTTTGTTGCCGATTTTGTAGGTTTTGGCTACAACGGCTCGGTTGAGAGCCTGGGAGTCCTTGAGTCAGACGAGCATAGGTGAATGAGTTAATAGGAGATAGGGATAGTCAATAGTTTTTCTTTTTTGTCATTCCGTAGGAATCCCTTTTTCTTGCAATTATGAGTAAGAAATAATCAATATCTCTTAAGATGAATTTGAAAGGGATCTCTGCGAGATGACAAAAGAAACAACGGGAAGCAATATATCACTCGTCTATCCAAAGAAAACAATTCGAGAAAACGATCTTCTTCGGAAGGGCGAGCGCGCGATATATCCGCGCTGATTATAGTGAAGATACGCAAAATCGCAAAAATAAAAGAATCTTAATTCTTGTGCTGAAAAACATCTAAAAGTTGTCAAAATAAACTAAGTGTGCTACCATACTGTCATGGTTATATCAGAATCTCCACAATCCCGTACACAAAAAGTGTTACCAGTTTCACCTGTAGTATTGCCAGCTGAAGTTCGTGCTCCTATTGTTGCAAGCACAAAAATTGAACTGAACCAGTGTCTCAAATGAATACAGACAAAAATGATGGAATGACAAAATGAAAGTGCATGAAATGAAAAAGATATGATAGCACTCCGCACCAAGATCTATGAGTGGGAAAAAGCTATATACAAAGAACCAGACTGAACTATGCCGCATAGGAAATTCATGAGAAACTATCTCCTCCAATTAGAGTCTGGATTTGATGAGACGGCATGATCGAAGACTGGAGCAAAGTGAATGATGCAGATTACAGGAACTGTGCTTGATGACATGGCAAAACGCTCATTTTTCTTCCGTGAACAGATCCGCCTTATCCGTATTTCACCTGAAGTGCACAATCTATTCCCTAAACATATACGGACAGTCTTTGAGGATGTAATCAGAAATCCAGATACACCTGTTAATATCGATGGATTGATCAAGTATTTCCGAACTGGACAATGACGACAACTCCTCCAAACGAATGGATATGTCAATGCCTATATTGGAAGTATGTATCTCGGAATATTGAACAAGAATGTGAATATAGAAACCATACCAGAAGAGATGCAGTATTATACGAAACTGACGTGAAATCTGAACTATAAAAATATCAATACTCTTATACGAGATAAACTTCTCTCTATAGAGCCTAATCCTGGGAAGGTAGTAAAAATCCCAGAATTCACACAAGAGACATATAAAGTATTTCTTGATACTCTCAATAGGAATCCAGAACTTGCACGATCTCTATTCTCAGCACGGAGATATAATTGATCAGATACCAAGAAATGATACGAACGATATGGCGTAGGTCTTCGTGAGAAGGATGTCTACTTTATTACTCTTGGATATGCCACCACTATGGCCATGCTTTCAGATTCAAGATATCATGATGCTTATTGTGGAGACAAGACACAGTGAGCCATCAAAAAAGAAACTACACCTACTTCGAGTGTATCTATATGAGCTCCCACTAGTCCGTCTGTTCTACCATCACAAGTAGTAGTGAAAGATAAGCCAAGCATTAATCTCGATGTCATAAAATGAGTTGTATGAACTATTATGGTGAGTGAAATCAAGAAAAGCACAGATGGGAAAAGAACCTCAATAGTGATAGGAAAGAATTTCGAGGACTCAAGGTTAGGGGAGGTCGGATGAATTGCGAGTCTTACTAAAGTTATGACAGCTCTTGTTGCGTATGATATATGTACTCAGAAATGATGGGATCCATCAAAGAAAACTATTACTATTTTACCAGAGTATAAAGCATGAGATACTCCATGACGAACTAAGAGGCCAAGTTTATGGACAATAGAAGATGCTGTTAACGCCATGATGATGAAGAGTGATAATACGATTGCTAATGCTCTTGCGAATGAGTTGGTGCAGTATGATGAATTCATACGTCGTATGAATATCTCTGCAAAAAGAATCGGAATGACTAATAGTCAATTCTATACGCCTTCCGGACTTACTGAAAATAAGAAATTCAATATAAGTACTGAGATAGATATACAAAAATTGGTGACGCATGTGATATGAACTCCATACAATATACTGGGGCCTACACAAGAAACACAGCAGTCATATCCAGCCAACCAAATCACATGAGGGAAACTCAGAAGTGCAGACAGAATATTTTTAGAGATACTTGAGAAGAGTTATCCTGATTGGGAGATGATATGAACCAAGACTGGTTACTCAGGAGATGCATGAAAATGTGTTATTACTGTTATAAAACATAAGAAAACATGACGAATATTTAGTATTGTTGGATTCAATATGGCAAATGGAGATGGGTGACGCAGAAGGATACGATTCAAGATTATTGATCAGCTTGATGAGTTAGTATCATAAAAAATCCACCAACATTCATGATTGAATACTTGGTGGATTTGAGTTGTCTGCTGGTCCCCCCGACAAGAATCGAACTTGTGTCTAAGCCTTAGGAGTGCCTTGTTCTTCCACTAAACTACGGGGAGATATCTGTCGACACAGGGATTGTATAAAAAAGATGAAATTATGCAAAAAATTCTCTCCATCAAAAAACTTGATTTTCTCAAGAAATCCATAAAATGCCTCTCGTACCAAAAGTCCGCGAGCATAGCTCAATTGGCTAGAGTACCGCCTTGCCATGGCGGCTGTTGTGGGTTCGAGTCCCATTGCTCGCTCCAGTGAAAAAGAAAAACTCCCATGAAAATGGGGGTTTTTATTTTTCTGGGCGTATGGGACGAGAATCCGAATAGCTCTACACAAACTGGATAATGGTGAGGATGAACTCCTCAGCAACAGTTCATGGAAAAATCTCCAACAGATATTTTTCTTTTTGATTCATAACAAAAAAATATTAACAAATACAAACTGGACTTGATAACTAGTAAAAATTAGTAGGTCAAATGAGTATTATATTAATCCATCTGTCTAAATCCACCCCCTCTGGGGGTGGACCCACATAGGCTCTGCCACTGTAACCGTTGACTCGAAAAAAGGTTATGATATCCTAGACTTTGCAAAAAGACCCTAGAACTTACATCATAACCTTTTTT
>JANOIH010000026.1:0-61410 GCA_031407385.1 Candidatus Altimarinota bacterium
AGGTTATGATGTAAGTTCTAGGGTCTTTTTGCAAAGTCTAGGATATCATAACCTTTTTTCGAGTCAACGGTTACAGTGGCAGAGCCTATGTGGGTCCACCCCCAGAGGGGGTGGATTTAGACAGATGGATTAAAAGGTGATCTTAATTCATCAATTAAGAAATTAGAAAAATGGAGTAAGGATATTCAAAAGGATTTATCTTTAACTTGAAATGATAACACTTTATACCTAGGGGTGATGATCTTTCAGAATGGGATAACAGAAATAAACTTATGAGAAACTACACTTTCAGATGATTTATCTGTTAGTATATATAAACTTATTACCTCAGAATTAACTTACGTATATATTAATGCTGAGGTTGACATTGATTCAACTATCTGAATCAATTCTGAAACAGTTAACTTAATCAAATGATGACCGATATCTAGGGAAATTTCGGATATCCTATCAAAAGAACGTTCTGATGGAAATACTATCATTGATGAAATTAACAATTTGGTCATTCACCATTTCGATAATACAATTGTAAAGAAATTGAAAGAAATTGATACATGATATGACTACAAAAATACAACACCTGGAGCAAAGTCTACTCTCAATAAAAATACACTTGCAGAGCTAGCTATTCAGGCCGTATTTACCAATAGATGATTAGTCAAAAAACGATGAGCAAAGGATATCTCATTATCTGATATGAGTTCTGGTCAGAGAAGAAGCGCCTTATTAGACTTTCTGATCGCTGTTGTTTCTTCTTTATCAGAACACGCTAAGAAAAATTTAATCATATGAATTGATGAACCAGAGATATCCGTATGAGCCAGTTCTCGAATTCAACAATTTCATAAAATTCAAATGCTATCAGAAAGCTTAAATGCCATCGTGTTTACTACACATTGGTATGGTTGGATTCAGCAAATCACCGTAGGCTGAGTAATATTAATAGATGAACAAGATAAACGAAATCATGCGTATTACAATATAAATACATCATTACAGTGAGGTACTTTTCCACCATTTCAATTGAGAATGATATTTGATTTTATTACATCATTATGAGAATGGACAGAACTTGATAGTCAAAAGAAATTTATTATTGTGGAATGACCAACGGATAAAATCTACATTGATAAACACTTTGAGGATCATGATTTTAAAATACTTACAGCACGGGGATCTTCCATACTTATATTAATCAACACTTTCAAAACCTTTTCTTGGAGATGAGAAAACTGATTCTCAAACTTACGCATCTTAATTGATACCGATGTATGAAAAGTTGATGAAATTAAAAATGCAATGAGTCTGTGATCCACAAGAAGAATTTCCAGGAATGATACAACTGGTGAGGTTAAGATTATTCAAGGAAATTCGGATTTAACTTATAAGGCCGACATTGAAGATTTATTATCACCAAAGGCATTTCTAAAATCATTACAAACTAATATAGATAAGCTCAATTCTCAAGATGACAAAGATTACATAGGTAGATTGGAAATCAAGTATCCAAAAAATACTGGAATATGGTCTTTTTGATTAGATCAAGTAGGTACAGTGGAATTTTATCGAATATTCAAGGGGGAATTCAAGGAGGCTGTAGCACTTCAATACAGACCAGATGAAGATGAAAAATCTGATTTTAAGAAGCTATTTAAGCTATTTCCTGAAAGTTAATTCTTTGACTTCTCACCTCCTTTCGATATACTTGACTATTATTATATATTGATCATATGGAACATATAGAATCAGCTGCTCCCATGACAGTAGAGCAACGATATGGTGGCACGATCGTCATGGCGGCTAGCCTACTCAATCCTGTAACACAGGTAACACAATCATTCATTGCAGTTACTTCGCAGACACAACACAAGACGATACTTCTCCTAGATGGGAAACCGATAGAGTTCGATACATTATGAGGCAAACAGGCATGGGTCGACTCTTTTGGGATACTCAAGGGAACTTCTTTGATACTCATAGATGATGGATCTACTCAGAGTTTATGAATCCATAGTCTTGATTGATCTCAATCTACACTTACCCTAGACTCTTCATCTGGTGCATCAGAAACTATATATCGGATCAGAAAAGATGCCCTATCAAAGACAGGAATAGATAATAATTTTTTCTGGAATGCTAATATCACTAGTCTAGCTAATCCTCGATGACACTAGCCAAGTTGGATCATCTCTCGGATCAGTCATAGGATCTGCTAGTTTTCTCATAGATTAACTTGCAATTATATCCAATTGTATATACTGTATATATATTCTATAACAAGAACATATGAACACAGAGAATCAGATCGTCATCTATACATCTCCTGACAACCACACCGAGGTCACGGTGAAGATGCAGGACGATACCGTGTGGCTCACACAAGCACAGATGGCCGAGCTTTTTGATAAGCATCCTGAGACAATTCGTGAACATCTGAAAAATATATTTTTTGAAGATGAACTTGATTCTAGTGCAACTTCCAGGAAATTCCTGGAAGTTCGAAAAGAAGGTCAGAGAGAGGTTTCTCGTGAGATCGAGCATTACAATCTCGATGCTATTATCTCTGTAGGTTATCGTGTGAATTCGAAAAGAGGTACAGCATTTCGCATCTGGGCAACTCAGAGACTCCGCGAATACCTCATCCAAGGTTACTCCATCAACCAGTCTCGTCTCGATGAACTCGGGAAGACGATCAAGCTCCTCACTGATAGTGGGAAACGGATCGATCCAGATGAGGCGAAGTGACTCCTCGATATCATCGCGAATTATACTGAGAGTTTTCTTCTCTTGAATCGGTATGATACAGGGAGTCTCGGAGATAGTGGGAATCCAGATGTGACCTATATCATCGACTACACTGAGGCGAAGAGTGCGATCGTCGAGCTCAAGAGTAAGCTCCTCGAAAAGTCAGAAGCCAATGAAATATTTGGCAATGAGAAGGACGAGAGTTTCATCGGAATACTCTCGAATATTGTTGCCACCTTTGACGGACAGTATCTCTATACGACGATCGAGGAGCAGGCGGCACACCTCCTCTACTTCATTATCAAGGATCACCCATTCACCGATGGGAACAAGCGTATCGGAGCTTTTCTTTTTATCTGGTTCCTCGAGAAAAATCGTCACCGATTCAAGAAAGATGGCGAAGTGAAGATCAACGATACAGGTCTCGCGACCCTCGCACTCCTCATTGCTCAGTCAGATCCGAAAGAGAAGGAGATGATGATACGACTCGTGATCAATCTGATCAATACTTAAAAAAATATTTTTACTATAACTATGATACGCTATATCCTCATACTCTGTATCAGTAGTCTCGTATTGTCTGGTTGTCAGACACAGACAATAGGCGCTCTCTCAGACTCACCTCAGACGATAACTCTACGCGAGACTCTCAGCGGAGCAATAACCGAACATAATCAGAGATTCAGAGAGTATCCGATGGTCCTCAATGATATGAGTCCACAAAATCGAGCAGAGACTGAGGCATCGTACCGAGACTCTCTAAGGAATCTAGATGAACAATACAGAACCTATACAGCAGGTATTGGCTGAGAAACTGGGGTTATCACTTATCTCGAGAAACCAACTCCCATCGATAATCTCTGACTCTTCACACGCGGGGAACTCCCATGAGATATGTCTGGGAGATATGGTGAGTCCACAGGAGCCTATCTCCATGTTGCAGATATCACTCTCTATGATGGTAGTGTCTCACGGCTGATCTCTGTAGGCATATATGGATTCATGATGCATCCAGCGACTCTCTACTTCGTGGAACGAGATGGAGTATATACTTTTTTACCGAGTATATCCTACGGTATCTCTGAGACAGGGAGTGGTGAGACGAGAACGATAGAACAGATACTATTCATCGAGCGACAGCTTGTGAAGGAGGGGGGTTCATATATTCGATGAGAAGCGCTTTCTATGACTCTTTGGGTCGGCTTTTTCACTTCCAGACAAGGTCTCATTTTCTGAGAATGGAAAGAGCTATACACTCGATCTTGTGCGGCGCGAGCGGACACTTTTTTCTCAGAAAAATCTCAGAAAACTCGATCGTCTCTCAGTACAACTCGGAAAGAACGCATATATAGAACAGAGTGGAGACAAGGAGTGGTATTCTCCAGAGAGCCAAGAGATAGAAAAAATCTGGTCCAATCCTGACTACGAAGCCAATAATCGTGAATGGATGAAGTTACCAGAAGCCACACGAGCAAAATACACACTCGAAAAAGAACAGATGCAACTCTACTCATCGGATGCAGTCTATGTCGAGATGCCCGACCATACATCAGCACTCTATATGCTCGAAGTTCCTTTCGAACTACAGGGAGATCAGGATGAGGAAGCAAGAATACAGCTCAACAAGGATAATGGAAAAACAATGTTACTCAAGAATTATGGGTATAGTGACTCTGAGGGTTGCGGAGTCAAGGATGGCACATTTTTTAACATTCCTGATGGGGTATTTCGATTCGAGAAGATGTATATACTTATGTCAAGGATACGAGATGATGCACTGCAGTGGAGGGACAAGCTCCCACAGAATATACCAGATTCAGAGACGATTTTTCGATACCAAGACTCTGATCTCATGAGGATCGGCACTACTGGAAGTGGAGAAGAGCTGCTCTTTTTCAGGGATACAGATCATCCTTTTCTGAAGGCCATGTATGAGTATGGTTACCGCAGTGGATATGATGAGGGGATATGTGATGTTACAAGTGACTCTTGTAAGAATCCTTCGTATGATGCATATGTCGAAACTCTACCTCTGTGGTTCTGGCGAGATCCATTCGGTCGACTCGTCATGTTCGTATCATACAGCACCATGATGCCGAGTGCTTGTGCTGCGAAGCCCGTTATCTACCTCTATCCAGAGGAGACGACTGATATCAGTGTGACTCTTGATTGGGAGAAGAAGTCTCTCATCAGTATACCGAGTTATGATGATGGTTGGCATGTAACCGCGACTCCTGAGGGACAGATTACCAACAGAGATCGAGCATATCCATACCTCTTCTGGGAAGATACTATCAGTTATAATACACCGACAACTGGATTCATCGTCGAACAGACTGGACTCTCGGATTTTCTCGATACGAAGCTCTCTCTACTCGGGCTCAATGACCGAGAAAGAGCTGACTTCAAGGCATATTGGCTCCCTATTATGCAAGACTCACCCTACTATCGTATCAGTTTCATCACGACCGAACAGATGAATATATCGGCACCGATTACTATCATTCCAAAACCCGACACGATACAACGAGTATTCATGGATTGGTCAGAACTCACAAAACCCATAACACTCAAGGAACAATATCTCACTCCATTCATCCGGAGTGGATTCTCAGTCATCGAGTGGTGAGGCAAGCGACACTAATGCACTAGAATTGAGAAATATTTTCTTAGACAATAACATTGCAATCTGAGCAAAAATTCTCATAATCAATGGGATTTTTTACACTCCATACCATGTCACACCGCCCAGCACTCCCACCACATCTCGAAGACGAAGAAGCGATCCTCGCACGTGAGACAGCCTACATTGGCAAGTCGAAGATCGGACCTCAGGGCCCGAGCAAGTACGGCAAGGGTGGATCACGCCTGCATAAGGCACTCGGCAGATCCAAGCGACCGAAGTAGATTTTGTTATGATCATTCGTGAACTCCTCTTGCAAAGAACCCCTGATTCCCTATAATCAGCCCATCCTAACCTAGAACCCTATGACAACCACAGATCCTATCATCGATGCAGAGAACGACGAAGAAGAAGTCGTAAAGGTCGATCCAAGCACTATCAAGATACAAAAGTTCGGAGCTCCATCGTTCCAAGGTGGCAGCAAGTTCGGCAAGTGACCATCAGGCAGTGCGAACCCTCAGTTGAAGCAACGTCCAGGACGCGCCGCAGCACGCGGACGATAGTTATATTTTATGGCTTTTCTCACACTCCTTCTCCTCGCGATCTCACTCTCCGCAGATGCCTTCGCTGTCGCGGTTGGCACGGGGATATCACAGAGACATATCCGAAGTAGAGATGCACTCCAGATGGCATTCTCATTCGGATTTTTTCAGGCGATCATGCCGATCATCGGATTCGCTGTGGCGTCATTTTTTGCGGAGCAGATCATGGACTATGACCACTGGATAGCGTTCGTACTCCTCGGTTATATCGGAGCCAATATGATCCATGAGTGATGGAGCTGAGATACAGCATCGAGCCAGGAGAGAGACATATTCTCCCTCCGCTCCCTCATCCTCCTCGGTATCGCGACGAGTATAGACGCGCTCGCTGTCGGCGTATCTCTCACAGCGAGTGTCACGAGCATATACTTCCCTGCTCTCATGATCGGCGTCATCACCTTCGTGCTCTCATGGGTAGGGATAGAGTTCGGAAAGCGATGGGGCGCCCAGATCGGATCTCGTGCAGAGATCGTAGGTGGACTCATCCTGATCGGTATCGGAACCAAGATCCTCATAGAACACCTCATCGCATGATAGACTATACACTGATCCGCTCATCTCGCCGTACCCTCTCGATCCAGATCAGTCATACAGGTGCTCTCATCGCACGCGCACCGATGCGGATGTCTGTATCCCGTATCGAGGATTTTATCATGGTCAAAAAGGACTGGATCGAAAAGAAGATAAAAAGTATAAAGACGAAAGTTCCAAAAATAGAATATACAGCAGTCGAGATCATCGAGATGAAAAAGAAACTCAGAAAGCATATAGTCCCGCGAGTCCAGGAACTCTGGGAGTGACGATGAATCCCTCCGATCACGAGTATCCGTATCACTCAGGCCGAGTGACGATGGGGATCGTGTAGCGGGAAGAATTGACTCTGTTTTAGCTATCGGCTCGCGGAGTGGCTCTCTCCTCCCCCTGAAAAGGGGGAGTCAGAGGAGGTTACACAAAGAGGAGTTCATAATAGTGTAACCCTCCCTAACCCTCCCTTGTCAGGGAGGGAATTCATAGATGCTATCATCATACATGAGCTGGCACATCTGAGGGAGAAGAACCACCAGCGACCCTTCTGGGATCTAGTCTACTCTATGATGCCCGAGTATGAGTCTATCATGAAAAACCGAGAAAATCTCGACTAAAAATCCAAAATCTATTGACTTCAAGTGGGATTCTGTATAATAAATGTATACATAATCTCTCGAATATGGAAGCTCTACTTGTTGCACCGAGTGGCGGATATCAAACTATGCGAAAACATGCTCGATCTTGGGTTCTTGTATGAGCCATGACCTCTCTGGTGGCCTGACTCTCATGATGTTCGACTACAAGTAGCATGCAGACTCTGGAGCAGACTATTAGGAGCAATCCAGATGTAGCAAAAGAAAAATCAGAAAATCCATCAATCACTACTTCTAGTAATGAAATCGACACCGGAACAGAGGCTCTGAAATCTGAAGAAGAACTCCTCGCTGAACTACTCACTACACAAATCAACTTCAATGGTAAAGAAAAACCAATGTCTCCTCTTATCAAGCTTGTTAAATCAGAAACACCAGGAAATTACAATATAAAACATCCAGATATAGAAAAAGTAACTCTAGAATCTCTGGAGATTAACTCCAAAGGGGAACTTATTACGAAAAAATTCTTGATAACTATAGACGGACTCGATGTTCTAACTAGCATATATGCCAAGAAAGTATATGGTATAAGAAATCGTGATATATGTACTGTTGAAGAATGAAAGAATGAAAAGTGAATGAGAGTATTCTATGTAACGAAAATGTCGAGAAGATAGAGTGATACGGAGTCAGTAGCCCAGAATGAAGATGATGATTCAAAATAAAATATCCCTCCTGAATTACTCGGGAGGGATATTTTTGACTACTTCGCGCTGGCGAATATATCGGTGACGATCTGCATCATCTTGGGATCACTGCTCGTACTCGATACATAGATGACACCATTCACGAGAGTGAGACTCTGATCACTCGGAGGAGTGGCAGGCTTGGTCGTATAGAACCAGACTCGGACTGGAGCCGTATCGAACGCTGCGATATCGGCCTCAGTCCGCCCGATCGCCATAGAGTGCACCGCACCATCACGTGCGCCATATCCACTATACCATGAATACTTCGGGAACGAGAATCCATAGTTCAGTCGAGTATTCTCATAGACGTGGAATTTCCCTACATCAGTATAGTCTACATCTGACGGAGTTGGTATCACTTCGACAGCTACAGTTCCCGATTGTGCACTGTCTACTACTCATGATGCAGTGCTCTTGCACTCTCACTCGTATGCGATGATCGTCTTGGCCAAGTTAGCCATACATCTATTGCCATAGGTCTTCGCGTCTGCACCACACACAGGGGCATATTCCATCGTACACATAGTCCGTGTCGACGGAACCGGGGTCTGTGTACCTGATCTGTCTATATCGATCTTCTGTATCGGGGTAGTATGGATCCACTTCGACGGTATAGAGAACAGTACCTCCGTAGCCACGAGGAGTACGAGTACCGAGAGAGCACCGATCACGAGATCACGATCCCACCATGCACGAGATGTTTTGCTAGATGTTGCCATAAGTGAAGAAGTTAGAGGATATACTCTGATTGTCGACGAAAGTGAGAAAAAAGCAAGGACAAAACTATCCCCACACGATCTCTGTACTTAAGTGCTCTCTAAGATATGTATTCGTCCGTGAGAACGGACGAGAACCCCAGAATCAGCTATATGCAGAGAATGGACTCGGGTGAGGCGAAGTGATGACATGATGTCTCGACTCATCGATGAGCGACTTCTTAGCGATAGCATAGTTCCCCCAGAGGATGAAGACGATCCCTTCTCTGTGCCTAGAGAGTGCCGTGATCGTCGCATCGGTGAAGTCCTCCCATCCCATCTTCTGGTGACTCGCAGGCTCTCACTGCCGTACCGTGAGGACAGCGTTCAGGAGGAGAATTCATTGCTCCGCCCAATCAGTGAGATCGGTACGAGTTCTCTGGACTCAGATATCTGATGCGAGTTCCTTGAGGATATTACGTAGACTCGGTTGTGTCTTGGATCCGTTCGGTACTGAGAACGAGAGTCCCATAGCGGCACCAGCCGTATGATAGGGGTCCTGACCAAGTATCACTACTGTTATATCTTCAAACTGAGTCATCTCAAAAGCCCTGAAGATATTTTTCTCCTCTGGGAAACAGACTGATTGCGAATATTCGCGTTCTACGAAGTTCATCAGTTCTGCCCAGTAGGGCTTCTCGAACTCTCATGCGAGAGCGGTGTACCAAGATGTAGTAAGAGATGGGAGCATATCCCTTATTCTAGAGAATGTATTGAGAAAACAAGCAATTAATGTTGTTATTATATTTTAATATGTTATAATATGCATATAAATACTAAATTTCATATATGAGCCGAGAAAATTGTGAATCCTGAATCCCAGACAATACAAACAAAAAATCTACATCCGAAAAGATATCATATGAGCTCATAGAGCAGAAAACTGGACTCAAACAATATGCAAATGAAGGACTCAAACGACCTCGAACATGATTCTGGTGAATGCTCCAAGATCTCTCGCAGCTCATCCGACTAGAAAACCAAGCAAAAGGAGAACAATGAGGACAAGAATATCAAAAAATACTCGATAAGAAACTTGGACTCACTCGACTCCCTCTAACTGACAAAAAACCTACCAAACTACCCCAGTATATCGAGCCCGTACTACCAAAAGATTGTTAAAAAAAACTCCAGCATGTTCTGGAGTTTTTATTTTTACTTCTTATCTGTCCCGTCAGGGAGCTCGACCCGCTCGAAGTTATCGACTCAGTAGATTTTGAGTGTTTGATTTTTTCCTTTTGGCGTGACGTCTCCGAGATCATGCAGAGAGAAGAGTTCACGGTGGATGAGCGCATCGTGTGTGTCCTGTGAGATGATGATGTGCTGTGGGTATTCGCGGGTGAGGGACTCGAGGCGAGAGGCAGTGTTCACGACATCACCGATCACCGTCGCATCCATACGACGCTTGGTGCCGATCGTTCCCATGATGACACTCCCCGTGTTGATCCCGATCCCAATATCGATATATCGTCCTACTGTGGATATCTGGAATTTTTTGATGAATTCTTGGATCTCTACCGCTGCGTGCAGTGCGTCATCTGTATGGTCGTCGTCGAATATCGCGAGCATACCATCTCCGAGATACTTATCGATATACCCATGATGAGAGTAGATGATCTCCCCGATCCCATCGAAGTAGATATTGAGGAGTAGGAGTGCACGATACGGATCTGCGATCGACTCACTCACGGTCGTGAACTTCATGATATCGAGGAACATGATCGTCAGACGCTTGCGCTCAGCAGTTCCGAGGACGATCTTCTCATACCCACGGAATCCGATTTTCGCATGTATCTCCTGAGGGATAAAGGTATCGAACACCTTCTTGAAGTCGTTGTAGTCTTTTTTGAGTAACTTGTTCTCCACATACGTCCGCTTAAAAAGAGACAAAAATTGAGCGTTCTCATCGAACTCCTCATCCTGTGGCATCTGATCTGGATCCTTCTTGTCTCGGATAAAAGTCGAAAAGTGCGCAAAAAGTCGAGCATGCTCTCTCCAGTATCGAGAGTTGATCACAACATAACTCCCGAGCATACTGAAGTTGAGTATCATCACGATGATGAGATAGATCATCGTATGCGACTCCTGTGCGAAGAGACTCATCCAGATGATGAGTCCGAGATTGAGCATGAGGAAGGACGAGAGGAGGATATGGTTGGTACGCGAGATACTGGTACGCATAGAGGAAGAGGTGAATATAGAACCATCATATCATAAGAAGTGATAAAACACAAAAAATCCCATCCCACTAAGCGGGATGGGATTTTTTTAATACATTATCTATACGCTTGGCGGAATATTGGTTGCCTCTGTCGAAGCGATAATAGAGGGTTGGACTATAGGCGTAACTGGCTCTATAGTTGTAGTTGCCATAGGAATTGGGTTTTGAACTATCTGAGATACAGGCACGGTAGTATCTGGATATACTGTGGCTGTATTATTTTGCATCGATACAGTAGGGACTGATGGTACCAATACGACCGTATGTCTCTTCTTGATGACGAAATAATATATAATAGCTCCAAAAAGTGAGCCAAAGAAGATCACGATTATCCATACAGCCTTATTAGGAATTGGATTAGAGATTGCATGGATAAGCATCACGAGCCAAAATATACCACCTAAAAGAAACAATACTCAAAATATAAGGAATCCCCATAGTCCTATACTGAGCCAAGACTTCGCGGCCTCTGCCATCTGTGCACAGTTTACTTCCTGTCAGTTGAGTTTACATGTAGCATGTGTACTTATTGGCTCAGGCTGTGCAGCAACACGCACTGTTAGAGAAGTTGCTCAAGAATCCGTTGGGACTATTACCTCAGGCTGAGTAACAACAAGAGTTATTCAAGAGGAACTTGGTTGTGCTTCTATTGGACGCTTGATGATTCATTGCATCTCTGCCATACGAATATACATACCAGTTGCTGATTCTGGAGTAATCTCCTTTCAATGAGAGTGAAATAATCATGTATATTTGTCAAAAACATCATCTTCACTATTTTCTTGTTCGAGTATAACTGTTTCAATATCAGATTTCGGAACACTATCCGTTATGCGTATCTGTAGGTTCGTCATGGATTCGCACGGGTAATATCCAACAAATCGATCTCAGCATACGAAACTCCCATCAAGTTTCTCTATATAAAAAATCTTACATGTTATTGTTTCTTCTCAGTCTCCAATACAAGTAAAAGTATTTCATATTTTGATAATTCCAGCGTTTGACGCACTTCATCATGATATTGGTACAACGTATGGTCCAGTAGGAGCATCTCAATAACTCACCATTGAGTACCCTATATTACTCTGAGCTACAGGATCGACGCCATAATCTTTACACAGATTGAAATTTGACTCAAAAATTTTACTTGATTTAGTTTCAGTGGTACAAAAATATTCTCATGCAAGAGTCTTATAATATCGATATTCTAGTGGCCTATCAGAGGCGAGCGATACTTGAAATACTCCAAGTAGAGAACTCAGTAAAAAGATAGAAAGTAAAAGTATTTTTTTCATAGAAAGAAGATTAAAGATAAGCATGACCTATATACTATAGCGGATATCTAAAAATTCGTCAAATCCAGAGAACACTTTCTTCAAAAAAACACAAAAAAACCACACCTGACCGTGTGGTTTTTGATTTTTACAAAGCTTTTCTTTTTATCTATGAATTACACGAGACTCGTGCTCGAAGTCGTGATCTCGAGTTCACGATAGTCTTCGACAGTTCCATCTCCATCACTTGCATGAGCGAAGAATTCACCGACATCGCGGTTGTTCTCGAAGTACTGAAGTGTTGGGATGAGACGACCGATGATCACGTTCTCCTTGAGTCCGTCGAGGTAGTCGATCTTGCGTGATGTCGAAGCATCCACAAGAACTCGGACTGTCTCCTGGAACGAAGCGGCTGAGAGCCATGAGTCCGTGAAGAGTGAGATCTTCGTGAGTCCGAGGAGGAGCTCCACACCGATTGCTTCTTCGAGACCTGACTTCGCGAGTTCACGGTTCTCCTTGCGGAAGCGGATCACGTCGACGATATCACCAGGGAAGAACGAAGAGTCTCCAGCGTTGGTGATCTTGATCTTCGAGAACATCTGACGTACGATGACCTCGATATGCTTCGCGTTGACCGTCTGACCCTGAGAAGAGTAGATCTCCTTGATATCGTTGACGATATAGAGTTCGGTTGCGAGTATACCTGCCACGTCCATGAGAGCCTGGATATTGATATGTCCTTCTGTGAGCTTGGTACCTGTTTTCACAGTATCACCTTCCTTCACGAGGATATTGCGTCCTGCTGGGATCTCGTATGCGACCTGTTCTGCGACGAGATCTTCGATCGTGATGATGTCAGCCGTGACCTTCGTCACGCGACCTGCATGTGTCGTCTGGATCTTTTGTTTTGTCTCTTTGGATTTTCCGATTATTTGTTTCGCTTCGACCGTGTCACCCTTGGCAACAGTGATCTTGAGCGACTCGTGCGTGATATAGTAGTCACGTACCTGAGGAGCCATAGCTTCGAGCTCGAGATGGACTGTATTTCCTTCTGACTCGATCGTTATGATCTTCGCCGCGAATGGAGCGATCTCAGCGAGGTATTTTGGATTGCGAGCTTCGAAGAGTTCCTCTACACGAGAGAGACCCGCCGTGATATCTCCACCTTCCTTCGCCACACCTCCCGAGTGGAACGTACGCATCGTCAGCTGAGTACCTGGTTCACCGATCGACTGAGCGGCGATGATACCGACTGGAGTACCGATAGTCACGATGTTCGCAGTAGCGAGATCGAGACCATAACACTTCTGACATACTCCTTCTTCACATTCACATGTGAGGACAGATCGGACGGCAACCTTTTTGGCAGTCGACTCGAGGATCGTCCTGAGGATCTCTTTGCTGATGAGAGTACCAGCACCGACCACTTCCTTCCCTGCTGCATCTGTGACATCAGAACCTGTAAACTTACCGAATATCTTACTCTCGAATGTGTCACCGAAGAGTGTCTTGTTCTCATCGCGATCGAACGTCTCTGTATAGAGGGTTCCACAGTCATACTCACGAGTGAGAATATTCTGTGCAGCATCGACGAGACGACGAGTGAGGTATCCTGACTGAGCGGTCTTGAGGGCCGTATCTGCCTTACCCTTACGTCCACCGTGTGTCGCGATAAAGTATTCGAGAGTCGTGAATCCTTCCTTGAGGTTGGACTTGATCGGGAGCTCGATCGTCTTACCAGTTGGTGATACGACGAGACCCTTCATACCACAGAGCTGTGTCACATTTCCCCAGTTACCACGGGCACCAGAGTCGATGAGGTTGTAGATTGGATTCTTTGGATCGAAGTTCTTTTTCATCTCCTTCTCTATCTTCGACTTCACCGCGAGCCAGACCTGTAGAGACTGAGTATAACGTTCGTTCTCGTTGACGAGACCATTCCAGAACGCCTTTCCGATCTCCTTGATCTTGCCTTCTCCTTCTGCTACATATTCGTACTTCTCATCTGGGATGATCATATCAAAAATCGATACCGTCAGTCCTGAGAGAGTCGCATACTTGAATCCAAGATTCTTGATATCGTTCGCGAGGAAGGCCGTAGGCTCACCACCGAGGATATCAAAAGACTTGGAGAGGATCTTTTTTGCTACGTTCTTCCCTACGGTCTCGTTCACATAGTCGAGTTCGACTGGGAGGATCTCGTTAAAGAGGAAGCGTCCGTATGTCGTATCCATGATCACACCATCGACACGGAGCTTGATAGGAGTATGCAGAGTGATCACGTTGTTCTCGTATGCTGCGAGTGCATCGTCACCAGAGGCGAAGGCGAGCTTCGCTTCTCCAGCATCGATCTTCGTGAGATAATAACACCCGAGGATCATATCCTGAGAAGGTGCTACGATCGGTTCTCCGTTCGATGGATTGAGCATATTCTTCGATGTCACCATGAGTGATGACGCCTCGTTCTGTGCTTCCATCGTGAGTGGGAGGTGGACCGCCATCTGATCTCCATCAAAATCGGCATTGAACGCTGTACAACAGAGTGGGTGGAGGCGGATTGCCTTTCCATCGATGAGGACAGGGCGGAAGGCCTGGATACCAAGACGGTGAAGTGTTGGTGCACGATTGAGGAGGACGTATTTGCCATCGATCACGTAGTCGAGAGCGTCCCAGACTTCTTTTGTTTTTTCTTCGATAGTCTTCTCTGCATGCTTGACATTGTATGCTTGTTCAGTTTCGATGAGACGTCCGATAACAAAAGGTTTGAAGAGAGTGAGTGCCATACTCTTCGGGAGACCACACTCGTTCATCGCGAGATTCGGACCGACGACGATAACCGAACGACCAGAGTAGTCGACACGCTTACCGAGGAGATTCTGACGGAATCGACCCTGCTTACCCTTGAGGATATCAGAGAGAGATTTGAGTTTCTTTTTTGTTGCTGTGGTATATCCTGGACGGTTCGATCTGACATCACCTGAGATGAGCATATCGACCGCTTCCTGGAGCATACGCTTCTCGTTCTTCAGGATCACTTCTGGAGCACCGAGTTCTGAGAGCTTGCGTAGACGATTATTGCGGTTGATCACACGACGGTAGAGGTCATTGAGATCTGATGAGGCGAACCGACCACCATCGAGCTGGATCATAGGACGCAGATCAGGAGGGAGGATCTGGAGAGCCGAGAGGATAAAATTCTCAGGACGCTGACCAGACTTAAACAGTGATGATGCGAGCTTGAGCTTCTGGAGGATCTTCTTATGTTTACTCTTCGGAGAGGTCTTGAGTTCTGCCTGTTCACGTTCGATGAAGGCACGCAGATCTACACGCTCGAGGAGGAGCTTGAGATACTCAGCACCCGTACCACCCTTGAATACATGAGGGAACTTCTCATAGAGGATACGATAGTCGAGTTCTCCGATCACCTCTGCTTCACGTACGATCTTGAGGAGATCTTTGAGCTTGTTGTACTCAGTATCGAGCTCATCGAGCTTCCCTGTATGCATCATCTCGAGTTCTGCGAATTCTTTCTTAGAGATTTCCTTCGCTTCGAGCTTGAGTGTGAGGTCGTTCATCGTCTGCTGGAGGTCGCGTTGGATGTTGATCTTCTGGTTCTTGTATGCGTTCTCGAGTTCTGCGATCGCCTCATCACGCTTATCCTCGAATACGTCAGTGACGATATATGAGGCGAAGTAGATTACCTGCTCAAGTTTTTTCACTGAGATATCGAGCATGAGACCGATGCGAGATGGTACACTCTTGAGGTACCAGATATGAGCTACTGGAGCAGCGAGCTCGATATGACCTGTACGCTGACGGCGAACCTGAGATGTCGTGACTTCTACACCACAACGCTCACACACGACTCCCTTATAGCGGATACGCTTGTACTTACCACACGCACACTCATAGTTCTTGCGTGGGCCAAAAATCTGCTCACAGAAGAGTCCTCCTCGTTCTGGGCGCTGAGTTCGGTAGTTGATCGTCTCAGAGATGAGTACCTCTCCGTATGAGAGTGCACGTACATCATCACGACTCGCGAGTCCGACAGAGATCGCCGCGAGGTTATCGAGGTTCTTTCCGACGGTGATATCGCGTTTTCCGGCATGTTTACCGATCTGAGAATAATCCGTGATTTTATCATTGAGGAAGTTCTCGAGGTCTTTTGTCATTGGGAACATAATTGGGAGAATTTAGGAGGTAGAATTTAGGAGGTAGAAAGAGATACTCTTTCTCGAAAGGTACCCCTCATATTCACGTATGTGACAGAGTTCAGAAAGAAATCTAGATTTCTTTTTCTCTGAGTAAAAACTCTATGAGGAATAACAGATGTTAAATTCTTTATGCTATTGGATTTTTGTATGGACTATTCTTTGTCGTCTTCGAGGATCGATGTCGTCACTGGAGCCTCTTCACCATCGACCTTGTCACCGAGTTCTGGGACATCGACTTCGACATCGAATTGTCCTTCGAGCTTCTCGAGCTCTGCATAGCGAGCCTTCATCATGTTCTCGAGGTCTGTCACCTCATCTTCTGCGAGCAGATCGATGTTGAGATTGAGTGCCTGGAGTTCACGTAGGAGCACGTTGAACGACTCTGGTACATTTGGACGGCGGATCTTCTTCCCCTTCACCACTGCTTCGTAGAGCTGAGTACGACCGTTGATATCATCTGACTTCACGGTGAGCATCTCTTGGAGGATATTGGCAGCGCCGTATCCCTCGAGGGCCCACACTTCCATCTCTCCGAGACGCTGACCTCCGTTCTGCGCCTTACCTCCGAGTGGCTGTTGCGTCACCATAGAGTATGGACCGACAGAGCGAGCATGGATCTTGTCTTCGACGAGGTGATGCAGTTTCAGCATGTACTTGACTCCGACCATCGTACGTTCCTTGAACGCTTCACCAGTTTTACCGTTGTAGAGTTGGATCTTACCATCTGCAGGGATACCTGCCTTCTCCATGAGTTCTGAGATCTGATCAGTCGTGAGACCATTCAGGATCGGAGTAGCTACCTTGATACCGAGCTTCTGTGCTGCTCCTCCGAGATGTGTCTCGAGTACCTGTCCGATGTTCATACGAGAGATGACACCGAGTGGGTTGAGGATGATATCGACAGGTATTCCATCTTCATCGAATGGCATATCTTCGACTGGGACGATACGAGAGACGATACCCTTGTTTCCGTGGCGTCCGGCCATCTTATCACCGACTTCGATCTTGCGAGTCTGTGCGATGTAGACCTTTACCTGGAGGAATACTCCTGTAGGGAGATTGTCTCCTTCTTCACGGCGGAGGACGTGTGTCCCGATCACCTTACCACCTGATCCAGATGGGAGGATGAGAGATGAGTCCTTCACGTCTTTACTCTTGTCACCGAAGATAGCTCGCAGGAGTCTCTCTTCTGGAGAGAGTTCGACTTCACCCTTCGGAGTGACCTTACCGACGAGGATATCACCTGCACGGACGTAGGCACCAGTACGGACGATACCATCGATATCGAGGTTCGCGAGCTTGGTTGTCGATACGTTCGGGATATCGTTGGTGATCTGCTCAGGGCCGAGCTTGGTCTCGCGGACATCCATTGTATATTCACTGATGTGGACTGAGGTGAAGTAGTCTTCGCTCATCACCTTCTCAGAGATGATGATCGCATCCTCATAGTTGTATCCTTCCCATGGCATGTAGGCAACGCGGAGATTGCGTCCGACGGCGAGCTCACCGTTATCGATAGCCTGACCATCAGCGAGAATCTGACCCTTCACGATCTTCTCTCCGGTGTGGACACGTGCCCACTGGTGGATGATCATATCAGAGTTCGACCGTTCGAACGTACGCAGTGGATAGGTATGCTTCTTCCCGTTATCATACAGGACAGAGATATGCTTGGCATCAACTCCGATGATCGCACCATCTTCGATGGCCTTCACGACGTATCCTGAACCCTCACCGATCAGACGCTCCATACCAGTACCGACGACTGGAGCCTCAGCACGTACGAGAGGCACAGCCTGACGCATCATGTTCGTTCCCATCTCGGCACGAGTCGCATCATCATGTTCGAGGAACGGGATGAGAGTAGTTGTCTCGCTCATCACTTGCTTCGGAGAGATATCGATATGTGTTACCTCACGTACGTAGGCAACAGTCGCCTCAGATGCCTTACGAGCTGAGAGACGTGTATCGATAAAATTCCCGAATTCATCACTTTTTGTATTGGCTTCCGCGATCACGAGGTCACGTTCTTCGTTGGCGTCGAAGTACTGATAATCAGTCGCGAGGAATCCGCGGACTTCGATCATATCTGTTTTTACATTCTTCACGATATCCTGCGCGAGTTCTGCAGTGATCATCGTCTTCTCAGGAACGATCACCTTCCCCTTCGCGTCCACGACATCATCGAGAGTGATACGGTTGAGGAGTGCTGATTCTTCATTCTTGACTTCGTGGAATACCTTGCGGAACGGAGTCGTGATGAATCCGTACTTATCGACACGAGCGTATGAGGCAAAGTGGAGAACAAGTCCGATATTCGGTCCTTCTGGAGTCGCGATCGGACATATACGTCCGTACTGAGTAGGATGGACATCACGTACCTCGAACGACGCACGCTCACGAGTGAGACCTCCGACACCGAGTGCCGTGACACGACGCTTATGAGAGAGCTCGGAGAGAGGATTGGATTGGTCCATGAACTGTGAGAGCTGATTGGTTCCGAAGAACTCTCTCATCACAGCGATCATAGGACGAGAGTTGATAAAACTTCCTGGAACCGCATCTTCGAGATCAGCGATGATCGTCATACGATCCTTGGCGATCTTCTCCATACGAGCGAGACCGACCTTGACCTTGTCATAGACGAGTTCACCGACAGAGCGGACACGACGATTCTCGAGGTGATCGATATCATCGATATGATATCCTGGACGCTCATCACACAGTGAGAGGAGGTACTTGATACCATAGAGAAAGTCCTGAGCAATCAGAAAATACTCAGCCTCAGGAGAATCCACTGCACTCTTATGATCAGGGAAACTGCGAGAGAGCTTGCGGTTTGTCTTGATACGAGCGACGGCTCCGAGTTCGAACTTTTTTGGATCGTAGAACGTCGACTGGAAGAGCTGCTCTACACGCTCATCAGTACCGAGATCTCCTGGACGCAGGAGCTTGTAGATCGCATAGAGAGCTTCCATACGAGTCTTGGTCTTGTCCTTATCGATCGTAGGTCCGATATGCTTGGAGATCCACTCATCTTCACCCGAGAAGGCACCGAGGATATCTGCATCAGACTCATATCCCCACGCACGTAGAAGGACTGTGATAGGTATTTTTCTTTTCTTATCGATCTTTACATTGATCACTCCACGCTTCTCGATCTCGATCTCGAACCATGACCCACGGTGTGGTATGATCTTCATCGCGAAGAGGCCTGGATTTTTCTGATCAGGAGTGAAGAACATACCCGTAGAACGGATGATCTGATTGACGATCACACGCTCGATACCGTTCACGACGAACGTTCCCATCTCAGTCATGAGAGGGATACCACCGAGGTAGACATCTTGTTCTTTGATCTCACCTGATTGCTTGTTGAGCATCTCGAATCGGGCCTTGAGTGGAGCCTCATAGTTGAGGTTCTTCCGCTTACAGTCTGATACTGAGTATTTTGGCTCTTCGAGAGAGTAGTTCTTGTAGTAGACGGCGATCTTCTCTCCTGAGAAGTCCTCGATCGGGAATACTTCGTTGAACGCCTTATCCAGACGCACCTTGAGAAAATCAGCATAACTATCGAGTTGTACCTCGATAAGTCCTGGGAGCTCGAGGATCGTACGATCATCGTTGAAGTAGTATCTCCCTTGATCACTATAAATTTCCCCAAGTTTTGATACTGGAGGTGTGAGAGAAGAAACCTTCGTTTCTTGTTTTTTTGCCATGTAAGTAGATGTTAGAAAATGTAGATACACTTCTTCCCGCAATATCTAGCACTCAGACTGCTCCATGACAAGAAGGCAGTAGTGAGAAACAGAGACCAGATTGACGAGAATACTCAAGACAGATGGAAGAACAAAATCGGATATCTGCCTGAGTGAATGACAGGATTATATGAAAAATATGATAAAGTCAAGGCGAAATAAGTTGAACGACATAAACGAAGATGAGGTTCTCTGTTTCCGTCATTGTGAGGAACGAAGCAATCCATTCCCTGTTTCATAAAAATCGATACGAAAAACTTGCAAAAAAAAAAAAATACTGCTAGACTGACTATGTCGGCTGTGCCATTTCAGGTAACGGACTCAAAAAACTAGGAGCGCATCATGCGTAAACTCTCTATTATCGCGATTCTCACCTCAGCAGTAACATTGTCCGCTTGCGGACAGTCAGATTACTACAAAGAAGTTGGGGTCAATCCTGATCCAGGCCGAGTAGTGAAGGTGGAAAATACTGAGTTGGTAAAAATCCAACTCGGCAATACTACGATCTACTATATCGGTGATAAAGCAACCAAAACTTGTGTTGCTCAAACTGAACGCGTAAGTTCTTGGTGGGGCTCACCAGCGGTGAGCATCACCAACATGCCTCCCGAGGCATGTGGTTTTCCCCCAAAAGAACCGAAGGTAGAAGTCAATGTGACTGTACCTCCGAATCCAGCAAAGGCACCGCCGACACTGGCACTCGCCCCTAAAAAGGTGGTACCGCCCGCCTCTATTGCCTGTCCCGTCTTTAAGACGCCGTGACAGACTGAGGGGCAACCCTCAGGAACCAGTGCAATGCTGGTTCCTTGTTTTTATATAATGGTTTAGTCGTTAATAATCCCTACCAATTTTGATAGGGATTATTTATAATATTTTCTAGCACTCTACGATATCTTCTTCCTTCTGACTCGTGGCATATCTCCACTCTATATTCGCGAGCTTGCGATCGAGGTGAGTCTGGATTTTGATCAATCAAGGATACAAACCCCCCTGGCTATCGCCCTCCCCCCTTGACAGGGGGGCCCCGAGACTGCGAGCAGCCTTGTAGTCGAACTTGTCCCAGGTGGTATCTTTCACATATCCATCGAGGCGGGCGGAGTCGTAGCACTCTCGAGAACAAAAACCTAAGTGTTTCTTGTATTCTTTTTCCCCTGCGATCAGTCGGGCATTGCACGGAGAATATCTACAGTTCTCGCAGTTGTCTGTCGGCTTGTCCGTGTAGAGACACTCCCCTATCGTCGTGTGTGTCACCTCATCTCCGACCTCCGTCGAGACTCGCCCGTCGAATGTATAGAGATTGCCGAGCCAGTTACCGTCATTGAACTCGTTCACATACTTGACCACACCTCACTGAAGTGAATAGAGCTCGTCCATACCAGCCTTATTCATGATGACTGATGCCTTCTCACAGCGGATGCCACCCGTACAGTAGAATATGACCTTCTTCCCTGCGAATTCGCGTTTGTATCGCTCGAGCAGTTGTGGTACCTCTCGGAAGTTATCCGTCCCCGCTGGGATCGCTCCCTTGAAGTGCCCGAGTCGGTACTCATAGTCGTTTCGCATATCGAGGATCGCATATTCGTCATTTTCTCAATCGATGATGGATTTGAATTCTTCTATTTTGATTTCTTTGTGATATTGTTCTACTTCTTTTTGACTCACTCGCTCTCCCATGGTCACGATCTCTTCTCGGATCTTCACACTCAGTCGGGAGAATTGGTGTCCATCTACTGGAGTGGATTTGGCATCGATATCTGGGATATTTTTGAAATATTTGGAATTTTCTAGGAATGCTCGATACGCCCAACACTGTCACTGATTGCCTGTGACCGTCGAGCTGATACCCTCCGTACCGAGATAGACTCGCCCATGGAGTCCGATGTCACGACAGTAGTCGAGGTGCTCTTGAGCGAGCTGATCCAGCTCCGCCTCTGGGATATCGACGAACTTGTAGAATGTGAGGAGTGTATATGTCGGCTTGTGCCGAGCATTGAGTTGAGAGACAGTCATATTACTTGCGGGTAATGGATAAAATGTGCGAATTGTAGTTCGGACGGATGGATTATAGTGATAAATCAAAAAAGTAAAATGTTTTGACTAGGAGAGTAAATAGATATACTATTATTCACAAAGATATTTAACCAATCCTCCAATGACAACTAATACTGCTCCAGGCACTGTGGAAGCATTAATACCAACTGAAGTAGATACTGCACTTGGATTCATGCTTGACACTGAGACAGGAAGCGGTAATTCCCTCAGAAACAGTGAGATATATAGGTATCTCGATTTCGCGTACTCTAATGGAAATTCTCTTGAAAAAACCGCTATCAATAGTTGGATTATCTCATATTATAATGATCATTATCCTCAATACTTTCATACAGAGGAGAAAAGAGAATTCTTTGCAAGATTGAAGAGTTTTATAAAAGAATTGAATCCAGCACTACATCAATCAGAAGAAACTACGACAACTTTATTAATAGCAAAAGCTGGCGAAGCCTGAAAAGTACTAAATCAGTAAACTTTAAAAATTCTCACTTCCCGTGAGGATTTTTTTTATTTTTTCTTGCTTTTATTTTTTCTCGTATATACTATAAACCATACCCTATGGTAGGGTTATAAATATGCAACACGACAGAAAACACATCATCACGAGTCTCAAAAAAGCTCGCGGAAGCCTCGACAAGATCATCGAGATGGCAGAAAATGGCACCTATTGTGCTGATATCGCTCATCAGATCAATGCATCGATGTGACTGATGAAGTCTGCGAATCGTGAACTCATGCGAGATCACCTCCAGTGTTGCGGACGAGAGCGACTCTCTTCCCCAGATACTCGGGTGGTCGATGCATTTATCGATGAGCTCTTGCGGACCTGGGATGTCGCCACTCGCAAATAATTTGCATTTTATGACCATATCGCCTATAATTACTATATTATATGTCCGTTCTCTATAAAAAATTCATCTCGTTCAGCCTTATGCTTGCTATGTTTCTTTTTGGAAATATGGCCTTTGTGCATGCTGAGGGATGAAAAACATGAGAAATAACGATAGAGCATACTCATGGTGAGATACGAGAAACTCATATCGTAGAAACAACAGATACATCGGAGCCACCACATTGTTCAGATTCAGAGATAACCAGTAGTATTATTTTTCAGTCTCGTGATATAGAATCTGATCAATTTGATGCTCCTGATATACTCACCCACTACTATAGTAATTATATTTGTGATATTGGTATTCTCGACGATGCTCGATATGCCCATTATTATCCCTGACCTCATAATGAATCATTCGGACACTTCCTGATAGGAGAGCAAATATTATTGATCTAAAAAGTACCAATTTTTCTGTATACCTTTTTGGTATAGGGATTTTTTTGTACTTTTTTATCACAACTTTTATGACAATCAAACGAAATGTTTTATATTTCGCTATCACAGGTATCCTCGCCTCTCTGGTCGGGAGCTATCTCGTGATGGGACATGGTGGACACAGCGATGAAGCCGCAGAGCAACTCTGAGCCTGAGAGACAGCTATCGTGACGACTTCGTGAGCGACATTCACGACTCTCGGGACTTCAGATATAGCCACCCTCTCGATCCCCACTTATCCAGGGACTATCCTCTCTGATGAATATGGATCGATATTCTCCTCTCGTGGAGGTATCGTTTCTGAGATGCTCGTATCCCTCGGGGATACGGTGAAGAAGTGACAAAAAGTAGCCCTCATCAACTCACCAACCAATACTCCTGAGATCATCGCACTCCTGGCTCAGAAGCGAGCAGATATAGCAATCGCCGAGTGAGAACTCAACGGAGCGAAGAGAAAGATCGAGTATATCACGACTACGATCTCGAGTCCTACAGGAGGCATAGCCCGAGCCTATGATGTGAAAAAACAGGCTCTCGACATATCCTATGATGTCCAGAAGAAGCAACTCGATGCGAAGATAGCGAGTCAGCGAGCACAGCTCGAAGCCCGATGAGTCGTCATATCCAGTAGTCAGATCGCGAGTAGTGCGACGATCGCCGAGAATACACAGAAACAAGAAACCGCTCGGAAGTATCTCATCGGCAAAACCAATGAAGCGATCGCGAGCCTCCTGGAGATATTCTACTATGGAGATCGCAATGGTCTCGGGCTCAATACGACCTCATACGATAAATACTGGGGATACAATACGAATTGGTGAAGTCTCGGAACTATTGACCGTCAGAAAATCACTGATATACCCGAGAGATTTCATCAAAATATGAAGGATATTCTTCTCGTATATCCTCTGAGTACAGAGTGAACTGGTGCAGATCTCTCGATCATCCTTCCTAAGCTCGAAAATGCGATCAATGACGCTAATGCTATCTATGCACTACTGTCTCCAGGTGCCAACTCGAACTATATAGCCGATAAAACACGACTCCTTGGTCTCCTCTCAGGAGATACAGGAATCATAATATTGGAATCCAAACTCATAGAGCTCACGAGTGGTACAAGGGCAGCGAGTGCGACTGCTTCGGGAGTATACTCACAGGCAAGTGCCGATCTCATCGGACTCGAACAAGAGATGAAGCTCCTCGAATCAGAGCGATCTCTCCTCGAGGCCAATAAGAAAAAAGATATAGCATCGCTCGATGGAGATCAGGCTATCACGCAAGTAGATCTGGAGAAAATCCGAATCGATGCCCAGAGTGCCAAAATCTGAGCCGAGAGTCGCCTCACTGGAGAGAGATCAGCACTATCCGCTATCCAGAGCACAGTCCGAACGAGCTACGCGATAGCACCATTCGATGGGATCATCTCACGCAAAAATATCGTCATCGGACAGACGATAGATGTCACGACTCCGCTTTTTGATATTGCCTGAGCGAGTTCGGCGAAGTCAGTATTCGTGAGATTCGAGGTCCCTGTGTCTGACTATGCGAGTATCTCAAAGGGGCAATCTCTCCAGATCAGCCTCCCTGGACTCGATAGTGAGAAGACGATCGGAACGATTGCCAGATTCTCATCTTCTGTAAACAAAGATACTCAGACGATCTCTGTGGAAGCCACTTTTGATAGCTCACATTTTCCCATCGGGACCCAAGTCCGAGTTATCAAAACTGGACTCTCTGGAACATCATTCGTCGAAATCCCAAAAACAGCTATTATCACGGAAAATAATGAATCATTCGTCTATAAGGTAATCTGAGGCAAAACACTCAAGAAGTGGAAGATGAGCCGAGAAATCATAGGAGAAAAAACGGTCGTCACCGAGTGACTCAAGTCATGAGACATGATCGTCAGTGATGCCACAAAATCAGAGTGGAAGGATGGTATGGACGTCACAAATCTCATATCCTCTAACCCATAATATATATGCTCAATGCTCTGATAAAATGGGCTCTCAATAAACGCCTCCTCGTCATAGTGATCTATATCATAATGACAATAGGTGGTCTCTATAGTATCACTGAGCTCCCGATAGATGTCCTCCCAGATCTCAACCGCCCTCGTGTCACTGTATTCGTCGGTATAGAGTGACTCGGATCTGAGGATGTCGAGAAGCTCGTAACTCTCCCGCTCGAACGCACTATGCGAACTATAGCAAGTGTAGATGCGGTGAGATCGAGCTCCGCCCAGTGACTCTCCGTGATCAATGTCGAGTTCGACTGGTGAAGTAGTATCAATATCAATCGCCAAAAGGTCTATGAGAAAATCGCCTCCCTCGAACTCCCCGAGTGAGCTGATGTATCAGTCGCTCCAGAAGCGGCTCTCATGGGAGAGGTCATGTGGATCGGCCTCACGAGCAGTGGGACGAGTATGTCTCAGTCGGATCTGAGAGTCTATGCAGAGACTACCCTGCGTCAGTCTCTCTCGACCGTTCCTGGTATCTCGAATCTCCTCATCATGGGAGGCTCATCTCCACAGTATACGATCTCTGTCGATCCTGCCAAGCTCATGACGAGACATATCACGATGGCAAGTCTCGAGTCATCCCTCGCGGGTATCACCAATCCTGGATGAGCAGGGATCGCTCTCACGGCAACCTCTGAGTTCCCGATCAATCTCAAGCCCATCAGCAATACTATAGAGAAAATCGGATCTACCTCACTTCCAGATGGAGGAGTCCTCAGAGATGTAGCGACAGTCGATATCGGGCTCAATAGTCAGAGACGCTGAGATGCTCTCATCGATGGGACTCCGTGAGTGATCATCCGTATATCCAAGGTTCCAAGCGTCAATACAATAGATCTCTCAGCAAAAATCGTCGCAAAAATCGCTGAAGTACAAAAGGATATTCCAAAATGAATCACGCTCCATGATGATATATTTAGGCAAACTTGGTTCATAGAGAAGTGACTCACCAATGTCGAAGTAGCACTCCGAGATGCGGCTATCATCGTCACTATCATCGTCGTACTCTTTCTCATGAATGCTCGTACCGCTTTTATCACGATGGTATCACTGCCTGTCACACTGATACTCACAGGGATAGTGTTCTATATCCTCGGGATCGGCATCAATATCATGGTACTCGGATGACTCACGATCGCTATCGGAGAACTCGTAGATGATGCGATCGTCGATATGGAGAATATATTCAGGCGACTTCGTCTCAATGCTCTCCTCCCCCAAACTGAGAAAATCCACTCACTCAAAGTGATCTATGAAGCCTCGAAAGAAGTGAGATGAAGTGTCGTATATGCCACAGTACTCCAACTCATCGTATTCATCCCATTTCTCATGCTCCCAGGGATTGACGGGAAGATCCTCGCTCCGATCGGTATGGCATATATGATATCGATGCTCATGTCCCTGCTGACTGCTGTGACACTCGTTCCTGTGATCTGTAGCTATCTCCTCCCCTCATGGATCGAGAAGCAACATGGGAAGATAGAAGAAGACACTTGGTTCACTCACAAGCTCAAAGAATGGGCAAAAAAACCAATCCTCTGGAGCCTCAGAAATCCCAAACTTGCACTTCTTATCGCTCTCATCTCGATTCCATTTACGATATTTGGATACATGATGGCAGGACAAGAGGGACTCCCAGCGTTCAACGAATCAAGCTATACTATCTCCATCACGACAAAACCCTGAAGTTCTCTAGACTATACGATCGGTATAGCAAAAGAATTTAGTACAAGACTCAGTACAGTAGATGGAATCAAGCGAACAGGAACTATACTTGGGCGAGCCGATGCTGATCCGCATGCTCAAGGATCCAACAATGCTGAGATCGAAGTAGCACTCTCTCCAGAGGTGACCACAGAGGATAAAAATAGGATATACAAAGAGATCAATACGATTATCGCCGAATATAAAAATGTTGCTGTCATCGGTATCGGTCAGCCGATCACTCACCGAGTCGAAGAGATCATCTCAGGGATCCGTGCACCACTGGTGATCAAGATTTTTGGTCCTGATCTCGATGAGCTCGAACGCATCGGAAAAGAGATCCTCGAAGTCACGAACACCGTCGATGGAACACTCAATGTGAGCCTAGAACCACAGACCAAAGTCCCAAGTATCGACATAAGTCCCAATACTTCTACCCTCATCTCACAGAATATCAGCTATACGGAAGTGAAGTCTATCCTCGATGTCGGTATCTGAGGCAAAGAAGTCGCACGAGTCATCGACGGACAAAACTCCTATCCTGTGATACTCAAGTTCCCATGAAACTGGACCAATGGAGTAGAGGCGATCAGAAGTATCCCACTCTCACTCTCTCCTGAGAGGAGCATATTTGTCGGGAGTGTCGCCAATGTATCTCTCTCGAAAGCTCGCAATATCATCAATCATGAGAACTCTGAGCGTCGTATCGTGATCTCTGGATATACAGAGGATCGATCTATCGTATCCGTCGTCGATGACATCAGGTCCAAGGTAGATACTCTCAATATCCCTAAAGAATACAGAGTATCCTATGAGGGACTCTATGCAGCTCAGAAAGAATCATCCAGACTCCTCATGATCATATCTATTGCTGTACTCATTGCTCTCTTTGGAGTGCTCTATTGGCACTTCAGAAGCGTAGTACTGGTACTCCAGATATTTCTCGGGATCATCACCGGATGGTTCGGAGGGATGATCGGAGTCTGGCTGACGGGATGAGTCATGTCTACCGCTCACCTCGTCGGATTCATTGCTCTGATGGGGATCGTCTCGCGAAATGGTATCATGCTCATCGACCACTACAAGCACCTCTGTCTCGAAGAGTGACTCCCATTCGATAAAAATACTATTCTCAGATGATCTCTCGAACGAATAGTCCCTGTCTCTATGACTGCACTCGCAGCCACCCTCGGGCTCCTCCCACTTGTACTCGGAGCTGGAGATGCAGGCAAAGAGATGCTCTCACCGATTGCTACCGTGATATTCTGGTGACTCTTTGTCTCGACACTCATAGAACTCCTCCTTCGTCCTGGTATTTTCTATAGATACTATCGTGGGGGATTCGCTCATAAGGTAGACAAAGATATCTACATCATCGAATAGTTTATTTTTAGCCTTTACTTTTATGAATTCATCATAAATTAGATATAATCTATTATAGAGATTCTCACTCCCGTACTATAATCTCTTTGATATATTATTACTGAGTTCCTTTCACAAAAACAAAATTCGTTTCACTTTTATCCTCTCAATCTATTCAAATTATGAAAACTCCTATTATTCTCGGACTCATCGTCCTCTCATCACTCGCTCTCGCAAGTTGTACAGATAAAACAACAACAAATACCCCAATAGCTACTCCTATCGCTACTACTCCTCCCGCAAAAACTCCAGATACTATGCCTGCTATGACCGGTATGGATCATGGAAGCATGGATATGGGCACTATGACAGGTGAGATGATGCACATGGGAGCTTCTTCCGAAGAAGAATTCCTCGTCAATATGCTCCCTCACCATCAGGAGGCTATCGATACAGCGAAGATCATCGTAGCAAAAACAGAAAATGCAGAACTCAAAAAAATCGCAGAAGCGATCATATCCGGTCAATCCACAGAAGTTGCTACTATGAAAGGATGGCTCGCAAGCTGGTATCCAAATACTTCTGTGAAGACAGGATATATGCCTATGATGCGAGACCTCACGAAGCTCTCAGGACATGATCTCGATGATGCATTTATGGAAGATATGATAGGTCATCATGAATGAGCAGTCCACATGGCAGAGGAAGTCCTCGAAGTCACTCAGCGTCCTGAGATCGTCAAGATGGCGAAAGACATCATTTCAACACAAAATGCAGAGATTGCGACATTCAAAAAAATGCTTGGTGATCACTAATACTTTAATTTTTCTTAATTTTTCCCTATGACAAAACCAGACTGCTGCAAAATCGAAAAAAAGGAATCACTCACTCCCCTCTATATACTCTTGAGTGGCATACTCATCGTGAGTATCGCACTCAACTATATATTCTTATCCAATACGTTTATGATGTATCTCATGGGAGTATGGTTTCTCTCGTTTGGAGTACTGAAGCTCATCGATATCCGTAGCTTTGCGAAGACCTTCTCCGAATATGATCTCATAGCAGAGAAATGGCACGGATATGGCTATGTGTACCCATTTATAGAGATAGTGCTCGGTCTTGCCTATATATTCAATACTGGGATGCTCTACATGACCGAGCTGAATATAGTAGCTCTGATAGTCGCACTCCTCGGGATCATCAGTGCTTACCGAGTCCTCTCTTCAGGAAAAAAGGTGCAATGTGCTTGTATGGGAACTCGCTGGAAACTCCCGATGACCAATGTCACCGTGATGGAGAATGGAGCGATGTTCCTCATGATCGCCTACATGCTCGTCTACCCTGCCTCGATGATGAATATGCCGATGAGTGACTCCATGGATATGCCCGATAGCACTGCGAGTCATGTGATGCAGGTCGATGAGAACACGATCATGTCCTCTGAGATGATGACTCCTCCCACGTCGTCCGACGATACGGCGATGCGGGAGCACTGTCAGATGATGCCTGAGATGGCTGGATGTGAAAAATTCAGATAGTTCTTTAAGATTTATTAGAGTAACTCCGTAGAATGTCGTGTTTCTTTTATTTTTATTTTCTATCTTTTCTCCTATGGTAACTCAAAAAACTGAATCCTGTACCTGTGTCGACTGCAAATGTGATCCCTGTGAGTGCAAAAATGGAGCATGTAGCACTTCAAAAACCTGTTCGAGCACTTGGTGCAACTGGGGTGCTGCCCTCCGTATCGCGATCGCAGTTGCGATGATCGTAGGTGCTTTCATGGCAGGAAGTTATTATACAAACTGCATGAATCAAAAGTGATGTTCTCATTATTCTGATGATAAAAAAAGGTCATATGACTCAAATAAACTCCTGATCAATGAATGACCATACGGCAGAAATCATACTATGTCTATGTCTCACGATATGATGTCGATGAGTATGGCAGATATGAGTACGATGATGGCTGGCAAGACGGGAGATGCACTCGATCGAGCGTTCCTCGAGGGGATGATCCCACACCATCAGGGTGCGGTCGATATGGCAAAAATGATGGCTGGATCCAAGCATCCAGAACTCGTGAAGTTCGCGAATGATATCATCGCAGGTCAGAGTAAGGAGATCGAGCAGATGCAAAAATGGATGCAGGAATGGGGATACACATCGACAGGTACGACGAATAGTGGAAATACGATGTCTGGTGCACATATGATGCCAGATGGTTCGATGATGATGAATATGTAGTCCTTGTGTCATTCCTGCGAAGGCAGGAATCCAGAATCCTAGTTCTCTATCAAAAATCCCAAATCAGCAATGAGTTGGGATTTTTTTTTACTTCTTCGGATATACACTCCAGAACTCCGATCTGAATTCCTCGAATTTCCCAGCCAGTATCGCTTGTCGGGATTTTTTTGCTATCAATAACAGATACTCGAGGTTGTGCAGAGAGAGCAGTACTCCTCCGGTTGCTTCACCTACATTGATCAGGTGACGCAGATATCCGAGCGAGTATCTCTTCGAGACTTGAGTCTCATATCCTGGGAGCATTTTTATTTTTTCAGATGAGAACTTATACTTCTCTCCTCAGATCTTCAGATTGCCATAACTCGAGAAAGCCTCTCCATGGCGACCGATACGCGTCGGGAGGACACAATCCATCATATCGATCCCGCGAGCGATCCCCTCCACGAGATCCTCAGGTGTCCCGACTCCCATGAGATAGTGTGGCTTGTTGACTGGTAGGATCGGGGCGAGGACATCCAGTATCCGATACATATCCTCTTTGGATTCCCCGACCGAGAGTCCGCCGATCGCGATCCCTGGAGTATCGAGAGACGCGATGAATCGGGCTGACTCCGCCCGTAGATCGTCATAGACGACTCACTGGATGATCGCGAAGAGTGCCTGTGGATGACGGCCATCGAGTTTTCTCTTGGTTTCATTTTGTAGCCACTGTTCCTGAGATCTGACGGCCCATCGGTGTGTCCGCTCCATCGCCTGTCTCGCATACTCGTGGGTCGAGCCACCTGGGGCACACTCGTCGAACGCCATGATGATATCCGCTCCGAGCGCACACTGCATATCCATCACATTCTCAGCGGAGAAGAAGTGCTTGGATCCATCCAGATACGATCGGAAGTTGACTCCCTCTTCGGTGATCTTGGCGAGCTTCTCTCCTCACTCGTTCTGCATCCCGAGTCCGAGCGAGAACACCTGGAATCCTCCAGAATCAGTCAGGATCGGGAGACTCACATCCATGAAAGAATGCAATCCACCGAGTGCCTCGACCACATCACAGCCAGGACGGAGGTAGCTATGGTAGTTGTTCACGAGCATGATCTGTGATCCGATCTCCTCGACCTGATCGATCGTCGCTCACTTCACGGCCGAGCGAGTCCCTACCGGCATGAATATGGGAGTCTGTATCACTCCATGAGGCGTCGTGATCGTACCAGCTCGAGCAAGTCAGTCAGTGGCATCGAGAGTGAAGGAAAAGTCTGGAAAAGTAGTCATAAAAAAACCGCCAAAAAATAATAGACAGATTATAAGGAAAAAGCAGGGAAAGGAAAAAGAGTTTTACGGAAATTTTGGTAAAAGTAATTTTGGATCGATTTTTTGTACGCCACTTTCCGGAAGAATTCGAGCAATTCTCAGTGATTCTAAGAAATCAGATCGATGAACCAATAAAAAAGACTGTGTCGATGCAAGAGTTCATGGTTTATTTACTCGATCTGGAAGGGCATCCCATAGGCTCATCAAATTAGGATCTAATTGTTGCCCGGATTCCTTCATCTTATTCATAACCTTACTCCTCAGAGCAAGAAGGGCCATATCGATAAATGCTTCTGGATTTGTATCAGCAATTGAATTTTCTTGAGCAAATTTCTTTCGAAGTTTCGTAAATGGAGCAATTCAACCCATAAGTAATCTACGCACAATCGGTGTTCTCATGATCTCACTATAGTACTTTAACATATTCTCAGGATCTTCCCCTGACGAGATACGTATCTCTATATTATCAGATCCTTGACACAAGATGTCTCCATTCGCTTGGCGGGTAAGGGCCATCTCAGTCACTCATCACTCAAAAGGAAAATCAAATAACTCGGTCTTTCCAAAATCAAGACTCTTAATGTTACCTGCTATAGCTGATGGGGAATCGATAATATGATCACGCATCGAATTATCTGGTATATCTTCCATATGCTGAAGATGTCTGGATGGGTCTGATAGGGTCTCTGGAGTTTCATTGGGGTTAAAATGATTCTCTGCGATAAAATCAAGATTGCGTTCTCTATTTTCTGCGTATGTAGAGAATATCTCCTTTTCAGTTTCTATCTCTTTATTTCATGTATTTTTACTCCATTCATCTGGAATTTCTTGAGATTCTCAGTCTTTTATATTTCAGTTAGCAATTGGATTGAGTATATCAGGATTTTCCGTATTGGTAACTGGAACATTGGACATACTTTCGAGAGAAACTAGCGATGCATTGATTTCTGGAGGTGCTAATTCTATTGTATCTACGGGGTTATTTACAACCATGGATGATGTCGAGAGCTTAGTAGGGGGCAATCAATAGTCGGCTAATTTTTGTTGTTTTAGCATAAGATCGTATTTCTTATTGGCCATGCTTGTACCAACTGTGGCAAGGAACTGATTCGCTTGGATTCCGATATTTTTCTGTATAACGTCAGGATCACTATGTTCTTGGATATCTTTTTGGATCTTAGCACCATTTTGTTTCATGAATTCTCACGAGAGATTGATTACTTCTTTTTCTGGAAGTCATTTTGTTCGGAATATCTTCATCATTTTCTCATAGACATGCGTCAAGATCTTTGACTTATCAGTTGCGGTTGCATCTTTCAAAGTTTTAGCACGTTCTGCGGTCGCAGTGTCTCCAAAAGATTCTCGATCCTTGGATTTTTCCTCATTCTCCATGGCAACTATTTGTCAGGTAACTCTTTTTCCTTCAAATTTTTCTTTAAACCATTTTTTTATTTGATCTTTTCGTGTGCGTGCTTCATTAGTATTGTCTTCTTGGGGTTCTTTAGATTCTCGAGATTTATTGAATCAATTCCCTCATACCTCACTCGGTCATTCCTCATGAAGTATTCTCACGCTCACAGATGTACCCTTCCGCCATGTATACATATCCCTTACTCTACCACACTATTTTCTTTTTTGCAAAAAATAGACAAATACTATCGTATATTCATAAAGTTTATTAAAAATGTTGATATTTTGCATTCTAGAGAGCAATATGATAGGATGAGAATATGATAAAATTGGGAATGAAACACATCAGGGTATTTTTGATGCCAGAGAAAGAATTGGGGTTTTTTGATAAAGCAAAAGACTTCGGGAAAAATATAGTAAAACAGTCAGCAACAGCTCTCAATGAAGTTGGTGCAAGCATGGGTTTGCTGAGAAGTAAACTTATCAAAGCAAATGGTAGAAAAGAAATTGATATCATCATCAATGAAGAGAAAAGTAATTTGAACAATCACCAGATCGCCACCATATATGCCTTATATGAAACTGGTGAAATATGAAAAAATCAAGTTGGGGCGAATATTAATCGTGGAGGAAAAAAATCAAGTGCTATAAGTAATGCAATAGATGCCAGTAAAAATGAACCACATATACTGACCTATTCAAATGGGGAATATAGAGTAACATCAGTTGCAACATATAAGAAAGATACTGATTGAAATCCTGAAAATTTGAATGTAAATATTATACAATGAATCTTAAAAATGGGATTAGAAAATCCTAGTATATGTGAAAAATATTTGACTAAAAAAACTCTTCAAAATCTAGCAATCTATATACAGGGACGAGGCAATAAAACAAGACTTTTGCCAGAATGAGTTAATGTAGATAGTATTATTGATAAATACGCTAATGAGAAGCATGCTATTGAGAAATCTAAGATTGACCCGATGCTCGGTCAAGTCTATAGAAACTTCTGAAAAAGTCCTGAAATACAATGAGCAATAACTCTTCTTGCTACAAATATATGAGTACCGATGAAAGATGGAGAAGTAGATATCAAGGCCTATGAAAAACTGTTTCTAGATAAGCCTGAGAATAAAGGAAAAGATGAAAGACTGGTTATGAAAGATCTGGCAAAATCAATCGGTGAACTAACGCTAAAAACTACAGATATCATCAAGAAACTCTCAGAGGAACGAGAAAAACTACAAAAGAGTGTTGGGAAAAAATCAATATCTGAGTTCACAGAATTCAGTGGAATGAAGATAGAATTAGTGCGTGACAATAAAAAAGTATCGATAGAAAAAGTGGATATTACTGCGCTTACATGAAGTGATGCTCGATTTTTACTGGCAAAGATCTGAGAAAAATATTGACAGACACCACCAAAAGAACTCGTAAATCTCATATTATTATTAGCTCTCCAATCCAAACTCAAAGAAACAGTAAATCTACAATGAGCTCTCACTGAGGCTAGGTCACAAGTACAGAAATGAGAACCAGTAAATGAGAAGAAAGTGAATCTAGCAGGAAGAACGAGTGAAGAAAGAAGTAATGTGAATGATGCAAAAAAAGCAACATGAGATATATCAGATCAAGACGCATGGAAAAAATCCGAAGAACTTAGAAAAAAAGAAGAAAAATGATGAATGCTCACTCCAGATGAAGAAAGAATGAAGGCAAATCTTAGTCAACGTAATTATAGCACAGGGAAACTTGCTCAAACATATACTCAAACAAAAGAACTATTCTGAGAAGCAGAAGCCCAAAGAATATTTACACAATCTAATCAGGTAGTATCAGACAACCCTAAAGAAACTTATAATTTCCAATCTCTCGAAAAAATCGCGATCCTCACTGACCCAGAGTCAACTCCATGACAGAAATCACTTGCAAGACTCGAGGCATGACAATCACTTCCTATGTCACAAGCTCTCCAAGGAGAATTGCAGATCTCTATCATGAATGCTCCTGAACTCCAGAATATCAATATATCGAAGAATCCTGATGGTACCTACAATATCCCAACATTCAATGCCACTAGGATAACAAAGAAGCAAGTAGAAGAATACAAAAAGAATACTTCCATGTATGCTGAACTCGGACTTTCTCAGTTCATACCACATATCCCTCTCATAAGTGCGGAACTGAGAGCGAAGTGAATTAATACAGTAATGGATGGACAGACAGGAACTATGGAACAACAGCAAGTTCTGAAGGCACTCTATAGCCAGCTATTCGGTAAGGAGATTATATCATCGAATCTCAGTGATGTCGAGCGAGCATTCTCGAGTGCGCTTGGTAATCCTACTAATATGAAAAATGCTATGCAACATACACTAAAGATCTATCAGCTTATACCTGATAGCTGAAGGGCAATATCAGCAGATATACTCACAGCATGGATACGGAAAAATAATACAGACAATAGAGTGCCTGATCCAAGCAAAAATCTCACCTAACCGTGAGATTTTTCTTTTTTGCAAAAAATCAATAATTCCATATCCTTTTCTTATAAATATTTCTCAGTGGCAAATCGATGTATTTGTTTGAAAATTTATAATTTATAATTTATAATTTATAACTATCTTGAACCCAGCTCTTACTCATATCCACGATACGCTCCAGTCGATCAAGGCAGATATCCAACGCGAGATCATCGGTCAAGATGCCCTCATCGAGAAGCTCATCATCACATTCTTCGCGGGTGGACACGCACTCCTCGAGTGAGTTCCTGGCCTTGGCAAGACGAAGACGATCAGGACTTTTGCTCGCGTGCTCGGCCTCGACACGGGTCGTGTATCGTTCACGCCTGACCTCCTCCCATCTGACCTCACAGGAAGTGAGATCTACCGCCAGGGGAAGTGAGCCTTCGAGATACGCAAGTGACCTATATTCACCCATATCCTCCTCGCCGACGAGATCAACCGAACTCCACCCAAGGTGCAGTCTGCTCTCCTCGAAGCCATGGAAGAGAAAAAAGTCACTATCGGCGACAAGACCCTTGATCTGCCGTCTCCTTTTGTAGTATTCGCTACGCAAAACCCCCTCGAACACGAGGGCACTTATCCTCTCCCTGAGGCTCAACTGGATCGATTCCTCATGCGGATCGTACTCTCTTATCCGACTCCAAGTGATGAGAAGCGGATACTGATGCAAGAGACTGCTGGAACTCCTCCCCTTGTAGGGGAGGCTGGGAGGGGTACTCAGAGTACCCCCTCTGACTCCCCCTATAAGGGGGAGAAACTCACTCCAACCAATCTCCTCGAGATGATCGACTATATCGCGAAGAGTATCCGCGTCGATACCCATATATATAGCTACGTATCTGATATCATCTCAGCTACGAGGCGGCTCACAACAGTATCCAATCTGCCCACTCCCCTCTCTGGAGGAGAGGGGCTGGGGGTGAGGCAGACTCCTCCTCTATCCTACGGTGCATCCACTCGTGCAGGACTTGCACTCATCCGTGCAGGACGTATCCGAGCACTCCTCGCAGGACGTGATTATATGATGCCAGAAGATGTGAAGTATCTCGCTCATGATATCCTCGATCACCGCATCTGACTCTCATACGAGGCACATGCTGAGGGTATGAGTATCTATCAGATCACAGAGCAGATCCTCGATGAGATACGAGTACCGTAGATTTTTATAAGAAAACATCCCCACCTGAATTCAGGTGGGGATGTTTTTTATAGTGGAAATGGTGGACCTTCCTTTGGACCTGGTTTCGCTGCTTCACATTGTCCTCCATCTGGCGCCTTAAATCCTGCTCATTTTCCTCATTTATCTATTTGATGATCGTTAATAGATTTCTCGAGAGTTGCATTAAATTCATTTTGTTCTGTAGGCTTTCCATTTCATTTGACTTCATCATAGATAGACTTGAGTAATTTCTTCTTATCTTCTGGGCTGTCATTATTTTTCGAGATTTCTCATGCCTTCTGCATAGCATTATCATAGACTTCTTTTCCTATTGGGGTATTCTTTTTGTCGCCTAGTAGTTTATCCAGCATCCTCGAAAAACCGCCATTTTCTTCATCAAAACGATGATTATGATTTATTACTTCTGGATTTTTGCAAAGTAACTCTGGATTGCCTGTCATATTTGTAATTGGTAAATTAGTAAATTCTGAATCAATCCTACCACACTTCCCCATCTCCTGTCAAATATTTGCACGTTTCTCACTTTTTCATATACTCATCGGCATCTTACATCATAATTACCGTCTATGTTCGAATCTCTTGCTCCCGACTTTGCCCTCCTACTCACCTCTGCTGGTCTATTCGCCCTCCTCAACATCATCATGATAGATCTCGTGATGAGTGGTGATAATGCGATCCTCATAGGTATGGCGACAAAAAAACTCAAATGAGCCGATCGCAAAAAAGCGATATTCTGGGGTGTGGCTGGTGCCACTATTCTCCGTATTATATTTTCCCTCGGAGTCGTATGGCTCATGCAGATCCCTGGACTCGAGTTCCTAGGAGCTATACTCCTCCTCTACGTAGTGTGGAAGTTCTATCGAGAGATCCGGGCTCACGAGCACCACGAAGAAGGTAAGGAGTGAGGGGCAACATTCTGGACTGCCATACAGACGATCATCATCGCCGACGTCGTGATGAGCCTAGACAATGTTCTCGCTGTGGCAGGAGCAAGTCACGGCAATATCGTCAATCTGATCATCGGACTCGTCTTCTCGATTATCCTGATGGTCGTCGCATCAGGATCTATAGCCAATCTCTTGGTGAAATATCCATCTATCCAGTGGGTCGGACTCTTCATCATCCTCTTCACTGCACTGGATATGCTCGAGAAGTGACTCGGCAAAGCGCTCTCAGGTGATACGATCTACGGAATACCAGAATCAAGCATCTTCACCATGCTACTGATTGTAGTAGTAGGATGATTCGCTATACTCCAGACCAAATATCTCAAAACAGATCACTCATCTTTCTCTGACTGGGCCTCAGCCAATGGAAAAGCTCTGATGGTGAGCATATTCCTCCTTCTTATTCTCATTGTGAATTTTGGCGGTCAAGTAAGTGATTTTATGGAAAGTCATCATGGCTACATGTATGGATTTATTATGATATGTGTACTCGGTATCCTCGAGATAGTGAGAATATGAAAAGGTGATACAAAGTCCAAACTAACTGAAACTATTGCTCAAAAGTAGATTATTATAAATAAACTTGCATAATATATAAAAATGGAGATAATATGCAAACTTCTATATATTTTATATGCAATTTAGAACTTTATCGGACGAGATACACCTTACATGAGATACGTATTTTCCCAATTGATGAACTCAGATCACTATTCGTCCATCCCTGTATGACTGAATCAGTGTCAATGGGTTCATGTTAAGCCCCGATAGCCTCAAGCCCATGGCATCTTTGGGGGCGAGATATCTCGGTATCATAAATCCACACTCATGAAAGCCCGTAGCAGAAGTCGTTGAGCATCTTATCTCAGGATGTTATGCTTCTGGTATCACCAGGGCATCTATACAAACTCCAGAAACTGTTCCAGTATTCTGATGAGGAATAGAGGGGATATATACTACCCTGATGCAGAATAGTAAACCGAGTGAAATAAAACAAACTCCCTATATATTCACCAAAGAGTTCTTATTCTCCAGTAAAGATGGATCATGTAAATTCCATATAAGCCCATCTAATACTCTCGATATCAATATAGAAAGAAAAAATGATCCTGAAGTTGGTGATGATGCGGAACTCAACATAAGGGATGTGTATACCTATATACAAGAAAATAGTACTGCCAGAAAGGCAAGACCTATTGCTCGTCTTAAGAATCCCATTATCCATGGGTTACAAAAATGAATTCAACTTTTAGGATGAGATGGTATTACAAAAGATAACTACCTCTTCAATACATCTGCTACAAGTACTGCTCAACTAAAATCACAAATGCATCCTGAATTCCAGGAGTGATGAAATGAACATCTTGCACATACGATTGTAGCAGACTTCTTTGGGGAACTTCATACTTTTTTCCCACATGGGATATATGCCCATATAGAACTAAAATGAAAAAATAATCATTTTACTAGAATGGAACTACTATATGAGCTGCAAAAAGCACTCTCATAATTAAAAAATCCCAGATTACCTCTGGGATTTTTCTTAAATTTGATTAGTCCTTCATTGCCTCCGCCACCACATCCGCTATCCCTGGATCAAATGGTCCTGGTATGACCATATCTGCAGTAGGATTCACTACATAGCCGGCGAGTGCCTCAGCAGCTCGGATTTTCATCTCATCGGTGATTTTCTTTTTGCCATATTTCAGCACTCACTTGAATATCCCTGGGAATGCGAGTGAGTTGTTGATCTGATTCGGATAGTCTGATCGACCCGTCCCGATGATACGAGCGCCAGCAGCTATCGCGAGCTCTGGCATGATCTCGGGTACTGGGTTCGCCATAGCAAATATGATAGCGTCAGTCGCCATAGTCCGCACCATATCCTCAGTGAGTGCACCCGCAGCCGATACTCCGAGGAATACATCAGCCCCGACCATCGCATCAGCAAGCGTACCCGTCATATTATCCGTATTTGTGAACTCAAGGAGTTTTTGCTTCGAGATATCGAGATCCTCACGACCACTATGGATGATCCCCTTAGTATCACATGCGATGAAGTGATTGACCCCATAGAGATGGAGCAGCTTGCAGATGGCGACTCCAGCAGCACCTGCACCATTGAGTACTACTCTGATATCTTCTTTCTTCTTGCCGGTTACCTTGAGTGAGTTGATGAGCCCAGCGAGTACGACGATAGCCGTCCCATGTTGATCATCATGCATCACTGGGATATCGAGCTCAGCCTTGAGTCTATCCTCGATCTCGAAACATCGAGGGGCCGAGATATCTTCGAGATTGATCCCACCGAATCCATCGGCAATATTCTTCACTGTCTGGATGAATTCTTCCACATCTTGAGTCCCTATGATGATAGGGAATGCATCGACTCCAGCGAATTCCTTGAAGAGGACACACTTCCCTTCCATCACGGGCATAGATGCCCGATGTCCGAGATTGCCGAGTCCGAGGATCGCAGATCCATCAGAGATGACGGCTATAGTTCGAGACTTCAGCGTGTAGTCATACATCTTCTCAGGATCCGCTGCGATCTCACGACAAGGTTCCGCCACACCTGGAGAATACGCCCATGAGAGATCATCACGATTCTCGATATGGACGATGGCCTCCATACGGAGTTTTCCATGATATTTCTTATGCATCTCGATCGCCTTCTGGAAGTGGTCAGTCATAGTCTTGTAGTTATATATTAGTTATCCGATATTAAGCAAAAGAATCAGAAAAGCAAAAGATAATGAGATAGATTCTCATAAAGAAAATAAGGAACAAAAAAACCTCCCGAAGGAGGTTTATCTGGGTACTGAGATTACTTAGAGTAAAATGCAGTAACGATATCTGAAGCTGCCTTACCACGTGAGACACCAGAAGATGCCTTAGCGATAGTATCTGCAGTTGCAGAACCCTTGACAGCTGCGATGAGCTTGTCGATCTCACCCTGAGTGATGATATCATTTGGGCGGAAGTTCGCATTCTTTACATTGATCCAACCCTTCGATACACCGTAGTTAACATAGTTAACGAGGCTATTCGTAGAAGGAAGATCTCCGAACTTCTTCGCTACTGTTACTGGAGACTTGTATCCCTCAGCGATAGAGAGGAGCTTCATGAACTCAGCACGAGAGACAGGACGAACTGGAGAAATTCTAGTTGCGTTGTTCATCACACCAGCTTGGATGAGAGTCTCGATAGCAAGTTTGAATGGACTATTTGCAAGATCTTTTGCTATAATAACCTTGTGAAGACCTAGAGCTTTACCTGGAGGCATCTGATTTGACGCTAGAATACCAGTTAAAGATGCATTGCTAGAAGCAGCAGAATTGCTACCACCAGGAGTAACAACAGGAGTACAGTTGTAACCGTATCCATAACCACCCTGATAACCATATCCAGAACATGTGTTCCCAGATAAGATAGTAGTACTAAAAGTACCAAATACTCCAGAGGCTGCTCCAACAAGGAGAAGTCCTGCTACAGTACCACCCGCGAGTACGCGAGAAGTGAGAGTAGTATTCATAAAATGAAGGGGTAAAAAAAGAAAAAAAGACTGTACTTGTTTCTAGAATACAAGTACCGGCGAAGTATATAGAAAACTCTTACTCCGTCAATATTATTCACGTGAAGTTCACTCTTTTCTTACCCTTGTTTCTCTCAGTAGTGAGAGGAGGAATAAGAATAGCCACATACCTGCACCAGCACTATATCACCACAGTGTAGCATAAACCACAGCAGAGAGTGTATGATCAGAGAATACGAGTGTGATGATCACCGAGATCGGGATGATGATACTGAGATATCATGCCATCTTCTGTCCCGCTATCACAGCATGCTGGATAAGGAGAGAAGTCACGGATATGATACAAGCGATAGCAACCATAGGGAGAACATAGGGCATGATGACACTGTAGTTGGGCGGGAACAAGAGTGCGACCATCCACTCACCAGCAACTACGAATACCGCTATACCGATCATAACACTCGCGACGAATCCTCCATATATGAGTGCGAGGAGCATGCGATGCTTGCTCATGTCTGCGAAGTATGCCATACCTACAGAGGTCCATATCCCGAGTCCTGCGAGGACGAGCTTGGACAGCATGATGAGTGCTGAGAAGTATCCGAGATCCTCATTCCCGAGGATGCGACGAGCAAGGACGAGCTCGATACTTCCTATACTGATGAGAAAACACGACATCAATACCATGGGGAGAACCTGTCTACGCATATCTCTCGCTTCGTCTACGCTAAAGTTCCACTCTCCTCGTGAGTCGAGCATGGTGCGCATATCAGATACGAAGAAGGTGAGTGCTGATACTATACTCAGAAAATATACTCCATAGAGAACTCAGATATCACTCGTATACATGAGGAGTATATAGGTCACGATGATGCGGGATCCTATCTCGAAGATAGTGCTCAGCATATATATACGCAGTCGTCCATCGACATACGCAATAGAGCGAAAAAATCCTAATATAATCGTCGCGATCACCGTCGCGAGGATGGCAATATATCATCACCATGATAGGCTCATATATGGGGCGATCCATATTCACAGGAGTACGATAGGTGGTGTGAGATAGATCATAGCTCGCACCACTCGGACGAATACAGCACGTATGAAGGTATCTCTTCTCGTACTATCATCGCTATAGAGTGTGACGTATCGAGTCAGGAATACTGAGAGTGCTATAGCTGGCAGTGATGCGAGTACGGTCCACGCGATGATCGAGCTCATCCCACCGTAGAGCGATACAGTGAGTCCATGGTTCAGCACGAGCTGATAGACATAGTAGAGTGCATTGATGATGATGAAGAGTCCACTCACCGAGAGGAGCCTAGAGACAAATACTCGCATATGCATAGTTATGAACATGTATAATAATCAACCACCGAACCAGAGTACCCCTTCTGACACTCAGCAATAGTATCCAGCCAGGTATAACTATCAGAGTTGGCACATCACTTCATCAGGAGGATGTCCGTGATATCCGTTCCCATGAGATCACTATAGAGATGACTCTGCATGAACTTCTCTACCGATACTGAGGTTGGGCTCACTGAGTTGGAGTAGAGTATATCTGTGACTTCGATATTATCTGAGGATACGACTTCTAGGGGAGAGAGGAGTCACTTTATAGGATTGGATATAGTCGGTCGTCACATCCACGAGCATCCGATATAGGAGTGCCATGGCAGAGCTAGGATCTTACCTCACCCCTCATTCCCCTCTCCTTCAGAGAGGAGAGGTGAGAGCAGTTGGTTTCGTACCTCCTCGAACTCACTCGGATAGACCGTCGTCCTCAGCTGCCCGTGATATCCCATGAGTGGGCCAGGTGACCAGATGAGCAATATCAGAGCCACAGACACTATGAGCGAGATACGGATCCATATATCTCTGCCATACTTCTGTAGTAAAAAGGAAAGTCCACATAAAAAAGTAATCCCCTCTACGATCATGAGGAGTCCGACCCACTTCTGTGGCTCACGGTATCCCTGCCAGAGTGGCACATACTCGATCATCCATCTCGTGAGTCACTCCGTCACTGGTGATGCGATCCCTATAGCGAATACGAGAGATAGTAGAGCAATGATCGATAGCATACTCACCATATTCTTCTGTCCTGCTCTCCACATCGCATAGAATCCATAGAGACTCAGGCATACGACGAGGAGTCCACCCACCCACCAGAGTGACGAGAGGAAGTCGACATTGGCGTAGTGGTTCGAGTACTTCTCTCACCAGAATCCGTAGAGCAATATATTGGTACTCCAGACATCGAGCGGTGCGAGTGCCTGAGTACGGAATGCATCGAGATTGGGAGCCGAGAATGTAACGATAGATGATGCAGAATTCGCATGACCAAAGAGTGGCGCAAGAATCCAGTTGAGATTCATCATGAGTATAATACACGTGGCTAATATCACTCAGACGATCCCCTGTCGCGTCCGTACGTACGAGAGAGTGTACAGTCAGAGTATCAGTGCGAACATATACGATGCATGTGGCATCATGATAAAACTGAGTCCGCCAAATACACCTGCCCAGATATACCGCTTATCTATTGCTGATAGAATCCTCTGTCATATCGACAGAATTGCCTGTTTCTGTGGCAATGATGAGATATCTTGCTCTGGATCATAAGTAGGATGATGGAGTAAAAGAAAGTACGCCATATATCCGAGAGTAATCGTCCCCATATATATCGTCGGTTGCACCATCATACGCTCATAGGCATAGGGATTCACGAGAAAAAATACACCCCCAAAAATCTCGAGCATCGTCCGATACTCTGGAGCATACCGCTCGGCCATAGAGCGAGCAAAGAGAACTCCGAGATATGCCGCGAGCATGAGGATCATGACAAAAAATCCCTTTGATACTATTGTCGTACCGAGCAATACCGAGAGACAGTTCAGCACCGGGAATATCAGAGGATCGAACCAACTGATCGTCGCATGAGGAGTGAGGACATAGTCGAGGAGAGCTATATTCCCTGGCGACCAGAGAGCAGATCCAGTGATGATGAGGATCATCAGGGAGAGGAAGATATATGAAGCATACTTTTTCATATGATGAGTATATCTCTTCTCACTATAAATCAACTTTTTGTTCTCTGTTCCCTACTCTATTACTTGTAGATACTACCACGACTGTCAGCATCGAGAAAGAGTACTTGTAGTTCATCATCATGTACCACAAATATGAATCTGTATTTTCCTATGCGGAGCCTACTCTCTCAGAGTCATCCCTTCATCCGCTTCACATCGAGCTCCCTAGAATATGGATCCACTTCGAGGATAGGTAATATATCCTGGAATCGCAGAGCAATATCAGGGTGAGCGATCAAGAACTTCTGAACTCGAGTATGGAGACGGATTGTATACATCGAGACTACTTGGAGAAAAATGTACGAGCATCGACGAACTCACTCGGATCATATGATGCCTCAAATGTCTGCTTATCAGTCTGTGTCGGAAGCACCTCGTCGTACTGACACCAGTCCATACCATCCCAGTAGACTCAGGCAATAGTCGAAAATGATATAGTACTCCCGAATCTCTCACGAAGGCTCTGCGGAAAATCAGTAATAGTTGCGGTAGATTGCATAAAAATAAAATTAATTATACCCCTATTATATCTCTTATCGCGATAAATCAACTTTTTTGTCTCCGTGTTCTCACCGTCTCCGCCCCCCCCCCCCCCGTACTCCACTCACCACGAGATACGATACACAGCCGAACAGGGTGAGACCTGAGATGATGAGTCCGAGATAAAAAATAGACTCTCGGACGGAAATACATCGTCATGCGGACATCGATTGTACCATCCACGATATTATTTCTTCTTTAGTTTTTTCTCAAGTTGCTCTATCGCTGAGAGTTCATCATTATCGGCTTGCTGTGATTGTACTCTCCCTCTCTGTGCAACATATATTTCGTATCTCTGTTCCACGATCTTCTTCATATCTTCATGGGAGATACTTCCGGCACCATGGAGCAATTTTTTATCATTGAGGAGGATGATTTTATCTCTATTTTCTCTCCAAAAACTCATCGTGATCACTTCCCTGTCTTTGGCTCTGAACTCTGCCACTTCGAGAAATATACTCACAAACCGATTGAGACTATCGAGCTCATCAGAAGTAAGATAGTTTTTGGCTATGTAGATATCCTCTTTTCTCACCACATCTCATCGCCAACTCGTGAGCGACATATTCGGGTAGAGCTCATCTGCACGGCTCACGATGATCTCTGCGGCAGTCTGTCATGTGATAGCATAGAGTATCTTGTTCTGCGTCTCTGCGAAGAACATATGAGTCTCACTATCAGTCGCATCATAGTCAGCACTCAGTGCGAATAAGTCCTTGAGCTTTTGATAAAAACGCTTCTCACTCGAGCGAATATCGCGAATTCTCGTAAGAAGTTCATCAAAATAATCAGGTCTTCCATCAGGATTTTTGAGTCGTTCATCATCCATGATGAATCATTTTATCATATATTCTCTGAGGTTTTGATTTGCCCAGATACGAAATTGGGTCCCTCTCTTGGACCTCACTCGGAATCCTATAGCCAATATCATAGCGAGCGAATAAAACCGTACTTCGTAATTTTTGCCATCAGTGGCAGTTGTTAAGTAATCCTGAATAACTGATTCTTGGTGTGATTCTCCTTCTGCAAATATATGCTTGATATGCATACTGATATTCGCAATACTCGTCTCGAATAACTCTGCAATCTGTCCTTGATTCATCCAGATATTCCCATCTCTTGCATAGAGAGCAACGGATGTAGCGCCATCTCAGGTTGCATAGATGATGAGTTTATCTTCATGGCTCATACTATTTTTGGTGATTATTTCTCGTATTATATCTCTTCTCGCTATAAATCAACTAATTTGTCTCCGTGCTCTCGCAGCCTCCGCCTCCCCCGCACTCCACTCACCACCAGATACGACACACAACCGAATAGTGTGAGACCTGAGATGATGAGTCCGAGATAAAAATACGACTGCGGACGGAAATACATCGTCATGCGGACATCGATCGTACCATCCGAGTTCTCTCGATAATACTCCCGAGGATAATTGGCCCGGATATACGCAGGATCGATCGTCCACTGATTCGCATAGTCATAGACCATCTGGTGTGTATCATCGAATATTGGCTCTTGCCACAACTTCGCGAGCTCACCACCAGCATAGAATGTGTTGGCCGATGGACACTCCGTGACATGGTATGATTCCCCTGTTCCTGTCTGCTCTGTCGCCCCACTTCCCCCTTGAGAAATGGGGTTAGGGGGATTTTGCTCCGATGTCGATACCACGATCTCCGTCCCGCGTCTCAACACCTCTCTTGTGATCCCAGGATTGAGTGCGATGATTCCTGTGAGTGTCATCCCTGTCTGGGAGCGAGCTATAGATGCGAGCGTGTCTCCTCTCTGTGAGAGATATATCCCCGTACTCGTGGCATCAGTGGTACCATCCCTCCCTTGATAAGGGGAGGTAAGGAGGGGTTTTGCTCCTGTCCCACTATCCATAGTCGTCCCACTATACACCATCGCACCAGTACCACAGTCGAGTGGAGCGTATGGCTCGAGGTAGAGTTTCCACTGAGGATGATAGGATTCAAGGAAGCTCAAAATACTTCATGAATATCCTATATGAGAATATAATTGATATTCAGTTGGATTTAGTTGAAGAAAACTGAACTGACTTCAGTTGAGCAGAATATGAGGATAATAATTTTGATTTTCATAAATCACAACATCTCTTGTTCATAAATCTACTTTCTGCAGATATTTATCCAAATAGGTTATATATTCTCATCGGGGCAATCCATAAAAACGAAAAAAATCATTATCATTATTCGTATCTTGCAGTGGAATGATTATATATTTTATAGAATTCAAATCCAACATTTCCTTAAAGGCAGGCATTGAAAATGGTGAGAGAATTTGTTCTGCTGCTATTTTCTTAGAAGCATTGATATATCATTTCCATGCTCATGCAACCTGATCAGTCATATTAATTCATGGATGCTGTACATCATAATATGACCACTGTGAACGCAAGGGTACACTAAGCGTTCGATAATAGTTGTGATCTTTTAATATTGCGTCTTCTATCACTTTATAATCAATTGGATAGGATCGATTCGTAAAAGTTCATCCAATACTTTGATTAATTAGTGGATATAAATTTATTAGTCATGGAATTATTAGTATAATGCTTATTACTTTATACAATCATCAATTTTTTTTACTAAAATAAAACAACGAATACCCTAGTAGCCCAAGATACCCCATGGCTGTAACAAGATAAAACTTGCTAGCCTCTCGGAATAAACTAAATCATGGAACATGAAGATACATCCATTCATACATTTCTGGAAGTGGTCCTTGAGATTGTTTTGTAAGAAAAACCCCCACAAAAGAAATGATGATCCAAAAAAAGAATCTTTTATCTCTTTGTGAAACAACGATAATTGCCACAAACACAAATATTGTATATATAAAAGTATACCATAAAATTGGTTGGGATACAAAATCTGCATTTGGAAATCCTCAAGTCCAAGCTGACTCAAATATAGAAAAGGCTTGTGGTAAGGTAAATAGGTGGTTGCCAAATAATCATCTATTAGCCACTTTAGATACCTCATTCATTCCTCATCAGAGTATCGTAGGAATAAGCCAGTAGAGGTTAATAAGGATAATACCAAGTGCGGTAGCTATGCCATTTTTCAAATAACGCAATATACCCCTTTGAACATGAGTTAAGAAGAAAAGAAATAGTATAGATGAGACAATCAGCGTTATCCTCACTTCATAAACAATGAAGCATGAATACAGGAGTGTGAAATATATCCAATCTCGTATTTTATTATCTTGCACTATCCTATAGAGGATCTGAAAAATAAGTGGCGTGAAGGCATATATGATAGCAATTGGTAAATGTACAGACTGCCTCAGAAGAAAATAGGTAGTACTACCATAAAATATGGCTAAAATAAATCCAATTCCTGCAGAACGAAAATACGCTTTCCCAAAAAAGAATGGCGTCAAAAAGCCACCAAGAGCTATAGGCCAGAAAAAGGTGATCTTCGTAGCTAAATCATAACTTCATCCCATATAAATTACCAAGGACCAAATCGCTTTGAATCATAAAAATGGAATCTGTATATTTTGAGAACCTGTATTAAGTATACTTATCCATGTGTTCCAAGAAAGATAAAGCTCTCAAGTAGGTCAGTTAGGCCAAAAATACCAATCTGAATAATTCAAAATTGAATATGGATTAAACCAGTTCAAATGAGTAATGACTGCTATAGCGATCAATATGATTACATATAAAATGGTATGTTTTAAAAAAAAATTACTTATAATTTTTCCTAGTCATGATATTTTATTGTTAATGTTCTGCATATAGTGAATTTACTTATTAGATATTTTTGCCTCTATAATAACATTGGTAGCAAGGAGTCCGTTCAAGAATGGGAAAATATCAATAATTGGTCAAAAAAAACTTGCTCCTCCATATGATCGAATCTCATCTAAATGAGCATCTTTGAGAAGTTTTTTCGTAGAAGCAAAGGTATAGTAATGTAGATGAGTTTTATCCATAATTCCCGTTTCTGTATCATCAAAATTTCCAAAAAGCAACTGAAATCGTACTTGCCAATTAGCAACATTTGGTAGTGAGATGATTATTTTTCAATTATCTGCCAAATATTTTCTGAAAAAAGCAAGTATATCCCTTGGGTTTTTTACATGTTCGAGAACATCCGCAAAAACGATCACATCAAATTTCATTTCCCATGGGAGCTCTTTAAGTTCTTCTAGATTATATTGCATTACATTCGTATAGGACTTTCTGGCTATTTGTACGGCCTCATCCATATATTCTAGACCGTAGAATATACACGAATTATCACAGAGTGATCATAAATATCATGTATTACAACCGACATCAAGAACTTTTTTATTCTTTCCAATTCAAGCTGCAAGCAGAGAGTGTGTGGAGTATTTTCCGGGGCTCAGAGAGTATGGATTTGCCATATTATTTTTGATTAAGAAAGTGGATAAGATGATGAATTTTTCAGAAACCTTTATACATATATCTCATAATTTCCTTGTCTGAGATTATTCTATTTTTTTGAATTTCTCTTCTTTTATATCTTATTTTTGATATATTTTTGATATTATACATCCATCATTCTATATATGAATAGGCGATTTTCGGTTTTCCCATAATGAGGAATACGAGCATCTCTCAGAGATTTTGTAGCAGATATATGGGTATAGTCCAAATCAGATTGTACCATGCATAGTTTTTCAGGAGCATCTGGAGCGTATTTTGATTCCTCCAGAGGAAGTTATTGTACTTGATACCTCCTCACTCGGTTGATGCAGCTCAAGCATGGTATATGTAGATGTCTGGTGATTGTATGATTTTCTTACCATAGAGATTGAGTCGCCAGAACCAGTCAGTTTCTTCGAAGTACATGAAAAAATTCTCATCGAGTCATCATGTTTCTATATAGAGCTTCTTCGAGAAAAGGAGACAGAGTCATTGAAGATAGAATGGAGATTTTTGGGTAGAATATGGGATCTTGACTCCATGTCAAAAGGGATCGATAGTCCATAGAACTGGATCCATCAGTGTAGTATCATATTTTGCCTCTTGTGGTGCGATGGCATCTGCGTTGGTGGCGATATATGACTGATAGAGCTTTTCTATCAGATCGTTATCCAGCCAAGTATCATTATTTAGGAGCAGTATCAATTCCCCTTTTGCATCTTTGATTCAGAGATTATTGCCATATGCGAATCATCCATTTTTCTCAGATACGATGAGTCTGACTTGAGGATAATTCTCTTGTATATAGTCCACACTTTTATCTGTCGAGGCGTTATCTACTATGATGATTTCTATATTTTGATACGTCTGTGAAAAAAGTGAATCCAGGCATTTCTGGAGCCACTTTTTACCATTCCAATTCACGATGATGACCGAGACAAGGGGTTGCATTATTTTTGCATGATTATTTTCTCGATCTTCCCTACCTGTTCACTCCATTTCGGTATATTTTTGGCAGAGTCGAGACTACTTTCGCAGAGTGTACGATATTTGTCTTCATATGCAAATATTTTTACTATCTCTGTACCCATGTTGCTATAGTCTCCGTCTGGGACGAGGATACCATTGACTCATGGATGGATACTATCTCGGAGTCCAGCCACATCATACCCGATCACAGGGAGACCGTAGGCATTGCCCTCGATCACCACGAGTCCGTATCACTCCTTCTCTGACGGGACGAGCATACAGCGAGCCGTAGAGAGTATCTGAGTATATGACTCTGTAGAGAGGAACCCATGGAATATCACTCGATCAGCAATACCGAGTTCTCATATGAGATGATGCAGTGACTCGACATATCTCACATCCTGAGCGTTGCCGATGATATGGAGTCTCGCTTCAGATGGGATATGCTCGAGTGCCTGATGGTATGCTCGTATCGCGTGATCAGGTCTCTTGATCGTCGTGAGTCGTCCGAGGAATATGATATCACTTGTCCTCGTCTCATAGTCGATCGAGTCAATAGGTGTGATCTCAGTCGTATTCTCGATAACAGATATACTGCCTTCGTCGAATCAGAGATCATGAACGAGATCATCTCTCGTCGAGTTAGATACTACGATAGTCGGGATATGTGTGTATATACGAAATAGCGTCCGATATACCAGCCTAGCTAGCTGTCCGATAGGCGTAGGGAACGCATCGAACTCACGATCTCAGATATGATGCACGAAGAAATATATGGGAATATTCTTCTCATATATTGGAGAAAGAAGTGGCCAGCCACCCGCTTCATCGATGATAACATCGATCTTATTTTCTTTTTTGTACTGGCGATACCACCACCATGCGAGCATCCAGATGGTATGATTGGTATATCGGCGGATCGCTCGTATGCCGTCTATCATCTCTGTGGGGAGAGCTCCAGAATACGATGATGCAAGCCATGTGACGGTATGTCACCTCTTCACGAGTCCAGAGGCGTATTCGTACATGACCTTCTCAGCACCTCCAGCATGTGGATGTCGGATGTCTTTCCATGTGAGGAAGAGGATATTCATACTAGAAGTTTCTCTTTTTTATAATAAAATCTGATTACTATTCGCTGATTGTGTACGTAATGCAGTAACATAAGCCATATCCACGATAGTCTCTATAGAGGTACCTCGGGAGAGATCACTCCAGCCAGACGAGGAGAATCCTGTCAATATAGGTCAGATCGCGCTATATCCGCCGAATCTCTCCATACTCTTGTATACCATATTCCCAGCATCCAGATTCGGGAATATGAGGATATTCGGTTTCTGGGTAAATATAGCCTTTCCCTTTGTCTTGTCCATATAGACGCTCATATCTATAGCAGCATCGAGCTGGATAGGACCATCGGACTCGATATCTGGATACTTCACTCGGAAGTCACGAGCAGCTCATCGCATCTTATCGACTGATGCACCTATACCACTCTCATGTGTAGAGAACGAGAGGAATGCTACTCTTGGTGCTGTATCTGGGAAGAATGCTCTATGTGTCTCCAGGAGTGAATCCGCTATAGATACTATCTGTTCTTGAGTGGGATCAGGATTGACCGCTGCATCACCTATGATATATATATATATATCCTGTTGCGCAGATCTATCTGAGGGGAACATCAGGAACTCTCCTGAGATACGACGATCAGGAGCAAGTCAGAGGGTATTGTATCCTACACGGATCACATCTGCAGTGCTCGCAACAGATCATGTCACCACACCATCTACTTGTCCATCCTGCAGGAGGGCAGCTGCATGAGAGGTATCTGACGGGAAGAGCTTGATACTCTCTTCATAAGAGATTCCCTTCTTATCCGAGTACGCTTGAGCAAGTCTATCCATGGCAGTATCATCCAGTGGTATCACTTTGAGACTCTCTAGGATTCAGATATCAGGCTCAGTTGGTGCTACGAGCCCGTATCTTCACCTCTGTTCTGCATCGAGGAATATCGTCATCATATCAGATGTATCGCCTATAAGGATAGGATCGATGATTCATGTTGCCTTCAGTGTGATAGCTGCTACGAGGACTCTGATATCTCCTGATTCTGGCAGGAGTATACGTGTACCTCTCGGTATTGTGTGGATTGGGAGATGGGAATTCATGGACATATTTAGGGATGTACTTAGGCAGTTAGAAGTTTCTTTTCTTTTTGACGATGTAGAGTGGGCGTCCGATGGATTATTGGTTCTTGGTGAGTGTAGTACTCAGTTTTCTGGTATTATGTATCCAGTGAGATAAGAGTTTTCCCATCTCCGAGACTCTTCCTCTGTCTCATGATGATATCTCTGAGCTTCAGGTATCGGTCTTCTTGCGTGAGTCACTCTGAGATATACTGGGCATTGTGGTTCTCGATATTGGACAGGATGACGAGATCGAGTGCATTTGCATGATCTCTGATATTTCACTCGAGAGTAGGATTTTCCTCATACCACATCTTCGCAGTTTTATAGAACACGAGAACATTGAGAAAGTCAGCCTCATCTGCATAGATATATCTCTTCTTCACCTCAGTCAGTGTAGGGAGAAGATAGTCCTTGATCGCGTCGGTATGTATCCGATAGTTTACTTTGGCAAGTTCCCTTTTGACATCCCAGCCAAGAGATTGCTTCTCTTGCTCTATCTCCTTGAGTCGCTGGAACTCTGTGATGAGATAGAGCTCGAACTCGACAGATATCCAACTCGCGAACTTGAACGCTATATCCCGATGAGCATAGGTACCACCATACCTTCAGGCTTTGGATATGATCCCTATAGCATTGGTTGTAGTTGTCCACTTCTTTGGAGATAGCAAAAATGCATTAAGTCATGATTCTTTTTTAAACCCTTCAGATTCGAGGGGTTTAAAATCAGGATTGTGAATCTGCTCCCATATAGACAAGAATTCTATGGTATTTCTATTCCTCATCCAGTTAGCGATAATCTGGTCAGTTTCTATGGACTTGTATCTTGCTATATCTGTGAGCGAGATGTAGTCTCACTCATCACGAGATGAGAGGGTGATGTTGAGTCACTGTACTTGGATGGTATTTTTCATAGATTTTAGAAGTTTCTTTTCTTTTTTACTATATAGAGCGGACGTCCGATCACTTCCTCATGGATATTGGCGATATAGAGACCGATGAGACCGAGAGACATGAGTACGACTCCTACCATGATCGTGTTGATGACGATGACGATCCCGATGTTGGAGAATCCGAAGCTCGTGATACCTATCTTATCGATGAACTGGAAGAAGAGAGTGATACACCCTATGAATACAATGAGAAATCCCATATATCCCACGAGCTTGAGTGGGAATGATGAGAATGAAGTAAGTGAGTGGAGAGCGAGACGGATGAGCATACGATAGTCGTAGCTTGCCTCACCATGGAGTCGACTATTCGCATCGAACACGAGCACCTTCCGTGAGAATCCGAGCCAATCCACGAGTCCTCGGTACATACGATTCTTCTCAGAAAAACGCAGATATGCATCGACAACTGCTCGATCTACGAGTCGGTAGTCGGTAGTCCCGGGCTCGAGATGGAACTCAGATATAGCGTTAAATGCACTATAAAATATTTTTGAGGTAGTCTTTTTGATCCAAGAGGCACCGTTGATCGCTGGTCTGCGATTGTATACAACATCATATCCTGACTCCCACTCTTGGATGAACTCTGGTATCCGCTCTACTGGGTGTTGCCCATCGGCATCGATCGTGATGATGGCATCTCCACGAGCGTGCTCCAGTCCTGCGGTGATAGCGAGCTCCTTGCCGAAGTTCCTCGATAGATTGACCCCCTTCACCCGCTCATCTGTATTGCAGAGTTGCTCGATCTCTCTCCAGGTGTGATCTGGGCTCCCGTCGTTGACAAAAATGATCTCAAAAGAGTATGTGTCGAGTGTAGTCAAAACTGACAAGAGCTCACCATAGATATGAGAGATATTGCGTTCTTCACGATAGGCGGGGATGACGATGGAGATGAGCTTTTTGAGCATTGGTGGGGATTTATAGGAAGAGTCCCTGTATGTATCGGTTGGATCTGATCCAGCGTGAGAGTACAGGATATATGAGTGACCCTATGAGCACTATCACTACGATGAGCATGATGCCCACTCCCTGCATCCAGAGTGCGAGTCCACGGAAGAAAGCGATATCCACCAGGAGTGCGCTGATGAGTCCTCAGATGATGGGATATAGGGTGTGTCGGTAGCGAGGTGAGATGAGTCGACGAGTCCATCCGAGTTCTGTATCATAGAGATCCGTGACACCATAGCTACGACTATGAGTCAGGAGTACCAGTCCCAAGAACAACCACATACCGAACGAGAACAACAAGAGCATAGAGAGATCAAAATCCCAGAACATCGTCCGTCATACCAAGAGGACGATATATATGATACCGATAGCGAGGACGAATACAGAACTATACTCCCTGAGTGTACTCTGATACTCACTCTGGAGTCATGGTGGGAGAGTGATATATCGAGCACACATCTGATAGCCACGCATGAGGAGTGGAGACAGGAGTTCTATGACTACACCACCTACGAGCATGAGGTAGACCCATATACTCGACTGCTCAGCGAAGGCAGGCATACCAACTATGAGAGCAAGGATAGTGGATATCAGTCCCGCAAGTGCCGCGATGAAAAATATCCGTCCATCTATAAGGGTAAGGTCCTTCTTGATCTCATGGATAATAGGTATCATCCATGGCGACACTACGATGAGTGAGAGGGATAACAGGAGTGGTTCTGTCCCTGGTGCGAGCATAGCATACTGCTTCGCGATCAGGAGGCATACCAGAGATACGATGGAGAAAATCCAGGAAAATATCATAATTGCTTAGTATTATAATACTTACCTAACAAAGTCAATAAGAATCTCTCATCTTCACCAGAAAATCGCAATCCCACTTCCCTACTTCCTCCCAAAGTCGTCCTCATACCGCATGATATCATCCTCTCATGTATAGTCACCACACTGCACCTCGACGATGACAAGTGGCTCTGTATGTCGGTTCGCGAGGCGATGGAGGTGTCCGAGTGGGATATGGCATCCCTCGTTCTGACGCAGTACTCTCAGTTGCTCTATATCTGCGAACTCTGGATCACGGATATCGATCGTCGCGATCCCAGATACGACCGTCCAGTGTTCACTGCGATGTGTATGTGACTGGAGCGAGAGTCTCTGTCCAGGATTCACGATGATCTTCTTCACCTTGTAGAGAGGACTATCTTCGAGGACATAGTAGACTCCCCATGGACGGTTTCCGACTTCGAGATAGTGTCCATCGGTGAGTTCTTTGGGGAGTTCAGAGATCTTTTTATCGAGTTCTTTTTCGTCTGCGCTATCTTTTACCTTCTTCAGGAAGTCTGACGAGTTATGCGTCTTGGCACCAAGTCCATCGACGATACGGACTCACTCACTGCGGAGGAGGACTGCCTCAGGGATCTCAGAAGCGAACCTATCACCTCACTTCGTGAAGATGATCTCTGAGAATCTCCCAGTTCCCTTCGCCTCAGCGATCACCATACGCAGGCTCTCGCAGACACTCCCATCTTGATCGATCGAGAGGAATACTCTATCCACAGGCTTGAGTGCTCTCACGACATCGACACGAAAATTCTCTTCTTGGAAACTCTTCACTCCGCGCTTGAGTTCTGCTTGACGGTCGTTGTTGATGATCACCCAGAGCTCATCGGCTCAGGCCTCAGACCGTGAGAGTTCCAGACACTCGATATGTCCTGGGTGGATCGGATTGGCGTACATGGATGTGATGGCGAGAATAGTCATAGCGAAAAGTTGGAAGTTAGAAATTCTCTGTCATCTCGAGTGGAGCGATAGCAGAACCGAGAGATCTTGCTCTCATTGATTATTTTTAGTTTTTAGAACTGGGATTCCGAGTAGGATACAGGATTCTCTCTGAAAGGCAAACAAATTTTACCCCACCATTCTCTTTTTCATATCACTGTCACCACCTTCGCGGATGGAGTAGATACAACCACAGTAGTTCTGACGATAGATATCATGCTCCTTGGTATACTCGACCGACTTCTCGAATCCTCACCGCTTACGGAATGGGATATCGAGGAATTCGACATTGTATTTCTCACCATATTTGTGTCACATGTGGAAGAGCTTTTCGAGGTCTTTCTTCGGACTGGTATTCAGACTCGACGTATAGTATGGGATTTTGAGTCTATGCGCTAGTTTTGCTGAGACCATCATGCGCATATCATAGCAGTAGGTGCACTTCTCTCCGCGCTCGGGAGTATGCTCGACTCACTTGATCCGAGTGAAAAAGTTGCCAACATCGTATGCACCCTTGATATATGGGATATCCTCGATCTCACATATCTTCACGAACGCCTCATAGCGCTTATCATACTCGGCCTTGGGTTGGATATTGGGATCATACCAGAAGCAGATCACATCATACTCATCTCGCAGTTGGAGTATCGGCATCGTCACATCGGGCCCGCAGCAGACATGGACGAGGATTTTTGGCTTTTGTTCTGGTTTTGGACGATAGAGTCGATTCTCTAGTATATACTGAGATATCTTGCGAGAGAGCCCTGGTATGATAAAACGTGGGTCCTCTTCGAAGAGTTGTTTCAAGTTGGTATACTCAGGGATGATCCGTCGGATCTCAGTCGATGAGATATCTGGGATATGTGAGTTAGTGAATAGAGAGTAATTCTGGATTTGTGCCAATTTTTCCTCTGAAAATGAGAGGCCTGGATGGTCTCCAACTCCTCCCCTGAAAAGGGGAGGCTGGGAGGGGTTACACGAAAGGGAATTCCTTATTCTTTCTATCCACTGTAAAAGATGCTCTCTTACTCATTCCAGACTTCACATAAGCTCAGAATTGGTAAATCGAAGTACCTGTATTCATAGGTGGTTCAAATATGCAGTTCTTTTATTATCGTATTCGATATTTGCTATATGACTTTCTCCATCAATTTCTATAACGAGTTGTAAACTTGAGCTGTAAAAATCAACGATATATTCTCAGATTAGCTTTTGTCGATGGAATTTATATCCAAGTTTCTCTCATCTCAAAAGAAACCACATATTTTTCTCCATATCATTTGGTTGTTTTCTATTTTCCTTTGCATATTCAAGCAAGGAGGGATTGTATTCAGTGTAACCCCCTCTAACTCCCCCTTCTCAGGGGGAGAATCGACACCATTCTCACTCCATGACTCTTTCGAGCTTATCTTTTTTAAAATTCCTCGGCACGAACAACTTCTTCACTACCTTCGCTGCATATTGCTCACTATCCCACTCTGGCATACCCTCTATCGTATCAGTCCCGAATATGTGCACAACATCATCTCCATATGCTCGCTTGGCATACTCGTCCACATCACGAGTGATCATCTCTCCTTCCCAGTTCTCTATAAAATAATCATCGATGATGACACGAGGTTTTTTGTCATCCTGAGGTTTCTGGAGCTCAGGATCTATCCCAATAGAAGATGAGAAATCTTGCTCAGTTTTTAAAGAACTCTCTAGAGAGGAATTCAATTCATCACAGAATATCCGTAGCATCGCCAGACGATGTTCATCACTGACATGATACGTCTTATCATCACGCTTGCCTGACGGCATGATGATGATAGCGCTCGGATTCTTGTAGTGGAGTACTGCCCGGATGATAGCCGAGTGCCCAGCATGTGGTGGATCAAAAGCGGCTCAGAAGATATAGATCATATAGAGTGATTGTACAGATTTCGGTGAGAAATCCAAGAAAAAATCCCTCGATTTCTCTTGGGATCTTTGGAGCTATTTTCTTGCGCCACCCTGATCGTGGAACTTCTGTCCGAGTCTATGCATAGCGGTGAACTTGAGGAGTTCATACTCGAGATCTATGAGTTTCTTCGGATCGATGATCGCTCCGTTCTCGGCTCGATACTCGTGCATCATCCTCTCAGCCTCGGCCTTCTGTGTAGAGATATATGCCATATCTGTGAGATGATCATCACTTGCGACGACGTCAGCGACGATCGTACATGACTCTGGGGAGATATTGAGGATACCACCACCAGTCGCATACTCTGCAATATGCACCTTGTTCCCGATATGATACTCGGTATAGAGAATACCAGGACGAACGGCAGAGAGGAGTGGTTCGTGACCAGGGAGGATCGTCACCTCACCGTCTTCCGTCATGATCGTCACACGGACGAATGATGGAGCAGAGAGGATGACACCAGATGAAGAAGTGATACTGAGGTTCATAGTTGTATATTTAAACAGGGATGGTTTTTATTTTATCATTTCGACAGTGAGAAAATCTATATCATTTTCCTTTTTGTCATCTCGTAGACGCCCCTTATGAAGTGAAACGAAGTATGGAAGTACTCTTGGGGTGGATCCCTTTTCCTTTCGCTTATGAGAAATAAAGAATCAATATCTCTTAAGATGATTTTGAAAGGGATTCCTCCGCAAGCTGCGGAATGACAAAAGAAATAGGATGGTACTATTTTGCTGCTTCCGCATCAAACGCTGCCTTCACTTCGTCCATACTTCCCTTGTACATGAAGAATCGTTCTCCGATATGATCCACATCACCCTCGATGATCATCTTGAATCCGCGAACTGTATCGTCACGCTTGGCATAGACACCTGGAGTTCCCGTGAACTGCTCAGCGACGAAGAATGGTTGAGAGAAGAATCTCTGGATCTTGCGGGCACGAGATACTGTGAGCTTGTCTTCTTCTGAGAGCTCATCCATACCGAGGATGGCGATGATATCTTGGAGTTCCTTGTAGCGCTGGAGGATCTTCTGACATGCACGAGCCACATTATAGTGCTCTTCTCCGACGATGGCTGGAGTGAGGATCGTAGATGTCGAGTCGAGTGGATCAACAGCTGGATAGATACCGAGCTCGGCGATCGAGCGGTTGAGTGTCACCGTCGAGTCGAGATGGGCAAAGGTATTGGCTGGAGCTGGATCCGTGAGATCATCAGCTGGTACATATACTGCCTGTACAGAAGTGATCGAACCATTTTTTGTCGAAGCGATACGTTCCTGGAGCGTACCCATATCTGTCGCGAGTGTTGGCTGATATCCTACCGCCGATGGGATACGACCGAGGAGTGCTGAGATCTCAGAACCTGCCTGGGTGAATCGGAAGATATTGTCCACGAAGAGGAGGACATCGCGCTTCTCGACATCACGGAAGTACTCGGCCATAGTGAGACCCGTGAGAGCAACACGTGCACGAGGTCCTGGGGCTTCGTTCATCTGACCGAATACCATGGCAGTCTTGTCGATAACTCCAGAGTCCTTCATCTCATGGTAGAGATCATTTCCTTCACGAGTACGCTCACCGACTCCCGCGACGACAGAGTATCCTCCGTGTGCAGAGGCGATATTGTGGATGAGTTCCTGCATGATGACGGTCTTACCGACTCCAGCACCTCCGAAGAGACCTACTTTTCCTCCCTTGAGCATCGGAGCGATGAGGTCGACGACCTTGATCCCAGTTTCGAATATCTCATTCTTCGTCGAGAGTTCTTCGAACGATGGAGACGCACGGTGGATCGGATCTCTTCTCTCAGTTTTTGGAGCATCCATCTCATCGATAGGATCACCGAGCACGTTGAACATACGACCGAGAACTGCCTCACCTACAGGAACCGAGATCGGAGCTCCAGTAGCGACGACTCCTAGCCCACGCTTGACTCCATCAACTGGATTCATCGCGATCGTACGTACAACTCCGTCACCCAGCTGTTGCTGGACTTCGAGGATGAGCTTATGTGGAGCACCTTGTACCTCGAGAGCCTCATAGATCTGAGGGATACTCGTACCTGAGAACTCGACATCGATAACCACGCCGATGATTTTTGTGATGATACCTGTAGACATAGAGAAAATTATAAATTATAAATGGTGAATTATGAATTCCAGAGCATTGTCTCTCGTTCCGTCATTGCGAGGTACGAAGCAATCCATGCCCTAGACTCTATACATTCACGAGATTGACGCGCGGATTATAGGAAAAAGAGAGAAAAAAGCAAAGGAAAATGTGGTGTTTTTATAAACACTCAAACTAACTCAGAAAAAGACTCGAAAAACTTGCAAAAAAAAAAAACAATTGCTATACTGGAAGAGTAATTTATCTTTTATAAACACTTATTTATGACCAATTCACCACAGTCAACACCATATTATGATGCTAATACTCAGAAACTAATAATAGAAATAGAAACATGCTCCAATAGGATACGTGCGAAGGTTCTCAAGTGAGAAACCTATGAGACACTGACTGTCCCGGATTTAAAAAGATTGGAAATGATCGAGACGATACGATCTATTGCTAGAAACTGAACACCTAAAGATATAAGGGATATGCTAGAAAAAATCCATCAATTAGAGAATCTTCTATCTTGGGCCCCTGCCTGAGTATTCGAGGACTATTCTGCTATGTTGGCTCACTCAGATGGCCTTTTTGTAAACAATACAATTGCCAAAATATTAGAGAAACAGGCTTAATGGAAAATAGTGTGTGGCTGGAATGATCGTTTTTAGCTGTAAAGGAGGGAAAGAATCAACTTGATTTTTCTCTCCTTTTTTAGTCATCTATGTATCCGTACTTTGGATTTGAGATGAGAAAAATATCATTCTA